>JAFECZ010000005.1 GCA_018241905.1 Pseudomonadota bacterium | reverse complement strand
CCTGCATGGCGCTGGCTTGATGGTGGTGCCGGCGTTGCTTCCTCTTTGCGCGGCGGTCGGCGGCATGCCTTCATCAAGGCCGCTGGTCGTTGCGTTGGCGGCGGTTGGCTTGCATGGTGCGGCCATGTTGGCCGTGACCGGGTTGGTGGCGCTGGGTTGCTGTCGAGGCCTGGAAGGTTGGGGGTGGCTGCGGGTGGCCAAGGCCTGTTCAGTCGCGCGCGCGCCGGTAGTGCATGGCGACCGCGCCGCTGCGAAGCGGCTTCGCCGAGATCAGCTCGAGCCGCCGCGTGGCGGGCAGCCCGTTCTGGTACAGGGTCGGGCCGTGGCCGGCGATTCTCGGGTGAACGAGGAACTTGTACTCGTCGATCAGATTCAGCCGGTCTAGCTCGGTCGCGAGCTTGCCGCTGCCGAGGAGCACGCCGGCCGGTGTCGCGTCCTTGAGCTTCTGCACGCCCGAGCGCAAGTCGCCGGCGATGTGGTGGCTGTTGGTCCATGGGAAGTCGGTCCGCGTCGACGACACGACGTACTTCGGCTTGCTCTCCAGCTTGACCGCCCATTCGCGCAGTGCCGGCGGCGCCTCCACATCGCCGCGGGCGACCGCCGGCCAGTAGCTCTCCATCATCTCGTAGGTGGTGCGGCCCCACAGCATTGCCCCACCCTCGTCCATGAGGCGGGTGAAGAAGGCGTGCATCTCGTCGTCGGCGATTCCCTCCTGGTGGTCGACGCAGCCGTCCAGGGTGACGTTGAGGCTGAAGGTTAGAAGTCCCATGCAAGTCTCCTTCGAGTTGGGCGCTGCGCCCATAGCGGCCATTAGGTTTCACTGGTTCGGTCTACGCCGACTATGTGTATCCGGCAGTCGCCAAAGCTGGAGACTCAGCGCAGCTGACAGCCGGCACGGTATTTTCCGACCAAGTGGGCGGCCTTGTGCCTCATGTCGAATGAAGCGGTAACTCGATCGAGGCGGAGAGCGGAACCGAATCGATTCGCGCACCACTGGCGACAACGATGGCCCGCCCGGACTGTTCGGCAAGGCCGGCGAGCATGTGCCACAAGAAGCGCGTCGACGCGGCGTCGAGCCCGCCCGTCGGTTCATCGAGCAAGGTGAGCGCGCGTCCGGATGCGAGCGCGGCTGCCAACCAGACCTTGCGCTTCGACCCGGTCGACAGCATGTGCATGCGCTTGTCGAGATGCGGGGTCAAGGCGAATCCCTCGATGCAGCTTCGCCACCTGGACTCGCTGAAGCCGGCATCGTCGGCGTTGAGCGACGCCGTGCATTCGACCGGGGTGACGTTGTCATACGCGTCGTTCTCCGGGTCGCAGAAGAAGACGTTGCGCCGGTAGACCTCGGGATCGTGGTCAAGGCGCGTACCTGCAAGGCTCAATCGGCCCTCGGCAGGCAGTCTGCCCGCCATCACTCGAAGAAGCGTCGACTTTCCGCTGCCGGTGTCGCCGTACAACAGCGTAACGCCCGCGCCGATGGAGGCGCTCCACCCAGCCGCGATCGCCGGCTCGCCCGAATGCGCGAAGTGCAGGTCGTTGACGTCGAGGATGGGGGAGAGTGCTTCAGGGTTCTGGTTCATGCCGCAACCCTATCTCAACGGAACGCAGGGGGCTTTCGACCACCGTCTCCAGGCCAGGCGCAGCCCCTGCCGCGCCTGGCCTGCCGCACCCACGCGGGCAAGGGTTTTCCCTGTCAAGTCATACCGCCCGCCACATATGTCATATCGTTTCATGGATATGCGGGAAGGCGCCTTAGGCACTAACTTCCAGGGTGCACGCCAAACCAGCCTCAAGAACACTTCGGCCCACGAGCATGAGCAGCACAAGCAGCACCCAACCCATCCGCTTCTACCACCAGGGGCGAGTCGTCGACATCAGCGGCGTCCATCCCACGCGCACCGTTCTCGACTGGTTGCGCGACGATGCCCACTGCACCGGCACCAAGGAAGGCTGCAACGAAGGCGACTGCGGCGCCTGCACTGTGGTCATCGGCGAACTCGCCGCACCCGGCGACAAGGAGGCCATCAACGGCCTGAAGCTGCAGAGCGTCAACGCCTGCATCCAGTTCCTGCCCACCCTCAACGGCAAGGCCCTCTTCACGGTCGAAGACCTCAAGAGCCAAAGCGCCGGCAGTCGGGGCGCCGCCCATGGCAGCCAGCACGGCAAGCACCCGGTCACGCCGCTGCACCCCGTGCAGCAGGCCCTGGTCGAGTGCCACGGCTCGCAGTGCGGCTTCTGCACCCCCGGCTTCGTCATGTCGCTGTGGTCCAACTACGAGCAGCACCAGTCCTGCGGCACCCGGCCCACGCGCCAGCAGCTGGCCGACGACCTCTCGGGCAACCTGTGCCGCTGCACCGGCTACCGCCCCATCCTCGACGCCGGCCAGCGCATGTTCGACCTGCCCGCCGTGCGGCTGGACACCCAATCCGTGGTCCAGGCCCTGCAGACCCTGCAGAACGAATCCGCCTTCGAATACGCCGCCCCGCTGGGCGTGCGCACCGACCACTTCCACGCCCCCAGGACCCTGGCCCAGCTGGCGCAGCTTCGCGTGGAAAAGCCGCGCGCCCAGATCCTGGCCGGCTCCACCGACGTGGGCCTGTGGGTCAACAAGCAGTTCCGCGACCTGGGCGACATCATCTATGTCGGCGATGTCGATGAGCTCAAGGTCGTCGAGGAGCGCGACGGCGCGCAGGGCCTGGAGCTCTACATCGGCGCCGGCGCCTCGCTCGAAGCCGCCTGGTCCGCGCTGGCCGAGCGTTTCGAGGGCCTGACCGACGTCTGGCTGCGCTTTGCCTCGCCCCCCATCCGCCATGCCGGCACCATGGGCGGCAACGTGGCCAACGGCTCGCCCATCGGCGATTCGCCGCCGGTGCTCATGGCGCTGGATGCGCAGATCGAGCTGCGCCAGGGCGAGCGCGTGCGCCGCATGCCGCTGACCGACTTCTACGTCGACTACATGAAGAACAAGCTGGAGCCGGGCGAGTTCGTGCAGGCCGTGGCGGTGCCGCTGTCGGTGGCTGCGCGCCGCATCCGCGCCTACAAGATCAGCAAGCGCTTCGATTGCGACATCTCGGCCCTGTGCGGCGCCTTCTCGCTGGAGCTGGATGCGAGCGACAAGGTCAAGGCCATCCGCCTGGCCTTCGGCGGCATGGCCGCCATCGTCAAGCGTGCCGCCAAGGCCGAGGCCGCGCTGCTCGGCCAGCCCTGGACCCAGGCCAGCGTCGACGCCGCCCGCGCCGCCCTGGCCGAGGACTTCACGCCCCTGTCCGACATGCGTGCATCGGCCGGCTACCGCCTGCAGGTGGCGCAGAATCTGATCACGCGCCTGTGGCTGGAAACCCGCCGCCAGGACGCCTTGCCGCAGGAGGCCACCAGCGTGTGGAGCGTCATGCCGCATGCCGTGAACGCCGCCGCCGCAGCCGCCACCGCCGAAGGAGCATGAAGATGAACAAGCCCATTGATCCCCGCCTGCTCCAGAACGCCGAGGAAGCCTTTGCGGACTACGTGGCCAACACGGCCGCGCGCATCGACACCGGGGCCGAGGCCAAGGCGCACGCCCAGGGCGCGCGCGTGGGCATCAGCCGCCCGCACGAGTCGGCCGCGCTGCACGTGGCCGGCGAAGCCACCTACGTGGACGACATTCCCGAACTCACCGGCACGCTGCATTGCGCGCTGGGCCTGTCGCCGGTGGCGGCCGGGCGCCTGACCGGCGTGAAGCTGGACGTCATCCGCGCCATGCCCGGCGTGGTGGACGTGCTCATCGCCAGCGACATTCCGGGCAGCAACGACTGCGGCTCCATCGTCCACGACGACCCCATCCTGTGCGACGGCGAGATCCGATTCCTGGGCCAGCCGGTGTTTGCCGTGGTGGCGCGCACCCGCAACGAGGCGCGCCGCGCCGCCGCCAAGGCCAAGGACGTGCTGGCCATCGAGGCCGCCACGCCGGTGCTCACGCCGCAGCAGGCGCATGAAAAGGGCCAGTACGTGGTGCCGCCCATGCACCTGGAACGCAGCACCACCGAAGGCGGCGCAAAGGCCGCCATCGCCCGCGCACCGCACAAGCTCAAGAGCAGCTTCGACGTGGGCGGCCAGGAGCAGTTCTACCTGGAGGGCCAGATCAGCTACGCCATTCCGAAGGAAGGCGGCGCGGTGCTGGTGCATTGCTCCACCCAGCACCCCAGCGAAATGCAGCACCTGGTGGCGCATGCGCTGCACCTGCATGCCAACGAAGTGCAGGTCGAGTGCCGCCGCATGGGCGGCGGCTTCGGCGGCAAGGAGTCGCAGTCGGGCCTGTTCGCCTGCGTGGCCGCCATTGCGGCGCACAAGCTGAAGAAGCCGGTGAAGCTGCGGCTGGACCGCGACGACGATTTCATGATCACCGGACGCCGCCACTGCTTCTGGTACGAATACGAAGTGGGCTACGACGACGAAGGCCGCGTGCTGGGCGCCGAGATCACCATGGTGTCGCGCGCCGGCCACTCGGCTGACCTGTCGGGCCCGGTGATGACCCGCGCCATCTGCCACTTCGACAACGCCTACTGGCTGCCCGACGTGTCCATGCACGGCTACTCGGGCAAGACCAATACGCAGAGCAACACGGCCTTCCGCGGCTTCGGCGGCCCGCAGGGCGCCATTGCCATCGAGAACATCATGGACTCCATTGCCCGCAACCTGGGCAAGGATCCGCTGGACGTGCGCCAAGTCAACTTCTACGGCAAGACCGAGCGCAACGTCACGCCCTACCGCCAGTTGGTGAGCGACAACGTCATCCACGAGCTGGTCGGCCAGCTGGAAGCCAGCAGCGACTACCGCGAGCGTCGCGAGGCCATTGCCGCCTTCAACGCCGCCAGCCCCGTGCTCAAGCGCGGCATTGCGCTGGCGCCGCTGAAGTTCGGCATCTCCTTCAACGTGAAGCACTTCAACCAGGCCGGTGCGCTGGTGCACGTCTACACCGACGGCTCCATCCTGGTGAACCACGGCGGCACCGAGATGGGGCAGGGCCTGAACACCAAGGTGGCGCAGGTGGTGGCCCATGAGCTGGGCGTGCGCTTCGACAGCGTGCGCGCCACCGCCACCGACACGAGCAAGGTGGCCAACACCTCGGCCACCGCCGCATCGACCGGCGCCGACCTGAACGGCAAGGCCGCGCAGGACGCCGCCCGGCAGATCAAGGAACGCCTGGCCGCCTGCGCCGCCGCGCGCCACGGCGGCAAGGCCGAGGACGTGCGCTTTGCCAACGACAAGGTCGAGGTCAACGGCAAGACGCTGAGCTTCGCCACCCTGGTGGGCGAGGCCTACCTGGACCGCGTGCAGCTGTGGTCCGACGGCTTCTACGCCACGCCGGGCCTCTCGTGGGACCGCGAGACCATGACCGGCCGGCCCTTCTACTACTACGCGTACGGCGCCGCCGTGAGCGAGGTGGTGGTCGATACGCTCACGGGCGAATGGAAGCTGCTGCGCGCCGACATCCTGCACGACGCCGGCCGCTCGATGAACCCGGCCGTGGACATCGGCCAGGTGGAGGGCGCCTTCATCCAGGGCATGGGCTGGCTCACGACCGAGGAGCTGGTGTGGCATCCGCAAAGCGGCAAGCTCACCACCCACGCGCCCAGCACCTACAAGATCCCGACGGCCAACGATTGCCCGCCGGTGTTCAACGTGCAGCTGTTCGAGGGCGACAACTACGAGGACTCGATCCACCGCAGCAAGGCGGTGGGCGAGCCGCCCCTGCTGCTGCCGTTCTCGGTGTTCTACGCCATCCGGGACGCCGTCTCGGCGACCGCCGACCACCGGGCCGATCCGCCGCTGCGCGCGCCGGCCACGAGCGAAGCGATCCTGAACGCGATCACCGCGGTGCGGGCTGCCGCAGCCTGAGCCGATAACTCATACCTGAACGGAAAGGACCGACGCGGGAAGCGCCGCGGGCCCGGCTGCGCCGGGCCATGGGTGGGCGCGCCCCCTTGAGGGGCATCCGAAGCAGGGTGTATACCCTTCCGCGTATAGACCTCACGTCCGGACAGCTATGAGAGAACAAGCGCTTTTCGACAAGATCGACCTCCACCTCATCCGAGTACTGCACACCGTGTTGACCGATCGCAGCGTCTCGCGTGCCGCCATCCGGCTGGGCATGTACCAACCCGCAGTGTCCGCGGCGCTCAAGCGTCTGCGGGACCTGGCGGGAGACCCGCTGCTGGTGCGTTCGGGCACGGGCATGGTGCCCACGGATGCGGGCCTGCGGATGATCGAGCCGGCGGCCGCCATCCTGCGTTCGGCCGAGATGCTGTTCTCCGATGCGCGCGGCTTCGATCCGCAGACGGCCACCGGCACCTTCCGCATCGCCGCCAGCGACTACCTCGACCCGATGTTCCTGCCGCTACTGGTGGCGCAGATCAAGAGCATGGCGCCGCTCATGCGCATCGAGATCCACCCGCTGACTTCCGACTCCGACTACCACGCGCACCTGTCGCTCGGGCAGGTGGACGTGGTCATCGGCAACTGGCTCAAGCCGCCGGAAGACCTGCACATGGCGCGCCTGCTGGACGACGACCTGGTGTCGCTGGTCAACAAGGACCACCCCGCCACGCGCCGCGGCTGGGACGCCGACACCTGGCTGGCGGTGGACCACATCGCGCCCACGCCGCTGCACCCCGGCGCGCGCGGGATCATCGACCAGATGCTCGACGAGGTGGGCCTGCGCCGCAACATCGCTGCGCGCTGCGCGCACTTCAGCCTCATTCCGGACATGGTGGCCTCCAGCCTGCTGGTGCTGACCACCGGGCGCCAGTACTGCGAGCGCTTCACCGAGCGGCTGCCGGTGAAGGTTCTCGAATGCCCCATCGCGCTGCCGCGGCTCGTGTACTACCAGCTGTGGCACGAGCGCACCCATTCATCGGCGTCCGCGCGCTGGCTGCGCGAACGCATCAAGGCGGTGGCGGCGTCGCTGCGGCCCGCACCGGCCGGTGCGCTGAACTAGAGACGAAGAGACGGTTTTTCCCAAGAGTGGCGGCCTTCTCCAAAGGCCGCATCGATTCCAACAGAGAGACGGAGACAAGCGCTATGGAACGAACAGAAAAATTGCCCCAGGCCGCCAGCCAGGGCGCCAGCACGCACCACGAAGAGGGCAGCTGGATCGAAAAGATATTCAAGCTCAGGGAACACAAGACCACGTTCCGCACCGAGATCGTCGCAGGGTTGACCACCTTCCTGACGATGGCCTACATCATCTTCGTCAACCCCAGCATCCTGGGCGCGGCCGGCATGCCCAAGGAAGCCGTGTTCGTCGCCACCTGCCTGATCGCGGCGCTGGGCACCGGCATCATGGCCCTGTATGCCAACTACCCGATCGCCCTGGCGCCGGGCATGGGCCTGAACGCCTACTTCGCCTTCGTGGTCGTCGGCCACATGGGCTTCACCTGGCAGGCTGCGCTGGGCGCGGTGTTCGTTTCGGGCTGCCTGTTCCTGCTGGTCACGCTGACCGGCCTGCGGGAGCTCATCGTCAACGGCATTCCGCATTCGATGCGGGTGTCCATCACGGTGGGCATCGGCATGTTCCTGGCGCTGATCGCGCTCAAGAGCGCCGGCGTGGTGGCCGCATCGCCCGCCACCTTCGTCACGCTGGGCGACCTGCACACGGCGCCGGTGATCCTGTCGTCCCTGGGCTTCCTGGTCATCGTGGCGCTGGACAAGCTCAAGGTGCCCGGCGCCATCCTGATCGGCATCCTGGCGGTGACGGTGCTGTCGTTCTTCTTCGGCGGCAACCAGTTCAACGGCGTGGTGTCGACCCCGCCGTCGATCGCCCCCACCTTCCTGCAGCTGGACATCATGGGCGCGCTCAAGGGCGGCATCCTGAACGTGATCCTGGTGTTCTTCCTGGTCGAGCTGTTCGACGCCACCGGCACGCTGATGGGCGTGGCCAAGCGCGCCGGCCTGCTCACCGAGGGCAAGATGCACCGCCTGAACAAGGCCCTGCTGGCCGACAGCGGCGCCATCTTCGCCGGCTCGCTGCTGGGCACCTCCAGCACCACCGCGTATGTCGAAAGCGCGGCGGGCGTGCAGGCCGGCGGCCGCACCGGCCTCACGGCCCTGACCGTGGCCATTCTCTTCCTGGCCTGCCTGGTGATCTCGCCGCTGGCCGGCTCGGTGCCTGCCTACGCCACCGCCCCGGCCCTGCTGTACGTGGCTTGCCTGATGCTGCGCGAGCTGACCGAACTGGACTGGGACGACTCCACCGAAGTCATCCCCGCGGTGGTCACCGCGCTGGTGATGCCCTTCACCTATTCCATTGCCAACGGCCTGGCTTTCGGCTTCATTTCCTACGCGGCGATCAAGCTGCTGACCGGCCGGGTACGGGATGTGCATGCGATGGTCTGGATAATCGCTGCCGTGTTCCTGTTCAAGTTCGTCTATATCGGCGGTTGAGCGGGATCCACCTTCCTTTTTTGAGGGAGACCCGCATGACCGCACCCAGACTACAACTTTCGAACATCACCAAGCGCTACCCCTCAGTGGTAGCCAACAGCGACGTGTCGCTGACCGTCCAGCCCGGCGAGACCCACGCCGTGCTGGGCGAGAACGGCGCCGGCAAGTCGACGCTGATGAAGATCATCTACGGCTCGGTGAAGCCGGACGAGGGCAGCGTCTTCTTCAACGGGCAGGCGGTTTCCATCCGCAACCCGCAGGAGGCGCGGGCGCTGGGCATCAGCATGGTGTTCCAGCACTTCAGCCTGTTCGACACGCTCACCGTGGCCGAGAACGTCTGGCTGGGGCTGGACAAGAGCCTGAAGCTGGCCGAGGTCACCCGGCGCATCACGCAGAAGGCGGCCGAGTACGGGCTGGACATCGAGCCCACCCGGCCGGTGCACACGCTCAGCGTGGGCGAGATGCAGCGGGTGGAGATCATCCGCGCGCTGCTCACCGACCCCAAGCTGCTCATCCTGGACGAGCCCACCTCGGTGCTCACGCCGCAGGCGGTGCAAAAGCTCTTCGTGGTGCTCAAGCAGCTGGCCTCCGAGGGCTGCAGCATCCTCTACATCAGCCACAAGCTGCACGAGATCCGCGAGCTGTGCCGCGCCTGCACGGTGCTGCGCGGCGGCAAGGTCACGGGGGTGTGCAACCCGCAGCAGGAAAGCAACGAATCGCTCTCGCGCCTGATGATCGGCGCCGAGCCGCCGCCGCTCACGCACCGCCCGGTGCACGCGGGCCAGGTGGCGCTTCGGGTGAAGGGCCTGGCGCTGGCGCGCGAGGACCAGTTCGGCGTGGACCTCGAGCAGGTGTCGCTGGATGTGCGCGCCGGCGAGGTCGTGGGCATTGCCGGCGTCTCGGGCAACGGGCAGAAGGAGCTCCTGTATTCGCTCTCGGGCGAGGACACGCGCGCCGAGCCCGGCATGATCGAGATCCTGGGCAAGCCGGCCGGCCGGCTGCATCCGCGCCAGCGCCGCGCGCTGGGCATGCATTTCGTTCCGGAAGAGCGGCTGGGCCGCGGCGCGGTGCCCAGCCTGGGCCTGGCGCACAACCTGCTGCTCACCCGCAGCGAGGCGGTGGGGCAGGGCGGCTGGATCCGCACCGGCGCGCTGGACAAGCAGGCGGCCTCCATCATCGAGCGATTCAAGGTCAAGGCCGGCGGGCCGGCCTCGGCGGCGCGCTCGCTCTCGGGCGGCAACCTGCAGAAGTTCATCGTCGGGCGCGAGATCGATGCGGGCCCCAAGGTCTTCATCGTGTCGCAGCCCACCTGGGGCGTGGACGTGGGCGCCGCGGCGCTCATCCGCAACGAGATCCTGGCCCTGCGCGATGCCGGCTGCGCCGTGCTCGTGGTGAGCGAGGAACTGGACGAGCTGTTCGAGATTTCGGACCGGCTCTATGTGATTGCCAAGGGACGCATGTCGCCGTCCATCGAGCGCGCCGCGGCCACCGTGACGCAGATCGGCGAATGGATGAGCGGCCTGTGGGACAAACCGGCCGGCGCAGCCAGCCAGAAGAAGAAAGAGGAGGGGGCCCATGCTTAAGCTCGAACCGCGCCCGCAGCTCTCGCGCTTCTGGAGCTACGGCTCGCCCATCCTGGCGCTTCTCATCACCGTGCTGATCGGCGTGGCGCTCTTCGCCGCGCTGGGCAAGGACCCGGTCAGGGGCCTGCAGGTCTTTTTCTGGGAGCCCATAAAAAGCGGCTACGCCCTGGGCGAACTGATGGTCAAGGCCACGCCGCTGCTCATCATCGCCCTGGGGCTGGCGGTGTGCTTCCGCTCCAACGTCTGGAACATCGGGGCCGAAGGGCAGTTCGTGTTCGGCGCCATTGCCGCAGGCGGGGTGGCGCTGCTGGCCGACAAGGGCACCGGCGGCTGGATCGTCGGCGCCATCCTGCTGGCCGGCGTTGCAGGCGGCATGGTGTGGGCGGGCATCGTGGCCTGGCTGCGCGACCGCTTCAACGCCAGCGAGATCCTGGTGAGCCTGATGCTGGTCTACGTGGCAACGCTGCTGCTGGGCTACATGGTCTATGGGCCATGGAAAGACCCGCTGGGCTACAACTTCCCGCAGACCAAGACCTTCGAGGCAGTGACGCAGATCCCGCGCCTGATCAAGGGCTCGCGGGTGAGCATCGGGCTCATCATCGCCCTGGTCGGTGCGGGCGTGCTGTGGGTGTTCCTGTTTCGCACGCGGTCCGGCTTTGCCCAGCAGGTGGGCGGGCTGGCGCCTGCGGCGGCGCGCTACGCCGGCTTCTCGGCGCGCAAGGCGGTCTGGATCGCGCTGCTGACCTCGGGTGGCGCGGCGGGCCTGGCGGGCGCGCTGGAAGTGGCGGGGCCCATCGGCCAGCTCAACCCCTACGTGCCGGCCGGCTACGGTTTCGCGGCCATCATCGTGGCCTTCGTGGGGCGGCTGCATCCGGTGGGCATGATCTTCTCGGCCATCCTGATGAGCATGTTCTACATCGGCGGCGAGCTGGCGCAGTCGCGGCTGGGGCTGCCCAAGTCGCTGACGGGCGTGTTCCAGGGGCTGCTGCTGTTCACGCTGCTGGCCTGCGACACGCTCATTGCGTACCGCATCAAGCGCAAGGCGGCGACAAGGGCCGTGGCGACGGCGGGCACGTCGTCGCTGCAGGCCTCCACGCCCATCACCGCCACGCCGGCGGCGCTCGCCACTTCCCACAGCCCGGAGGTCTGAAATGAACCCCCACGTTCGTCACTCCGTGTACTCACTGGCCCCCGAGGGGGCGCAAGCCTCCCTTGAGGCGGCTCGGCGGGAGGCTTGAATCATGGAAAGCTACGCACTCCTCCTGGGCTCCACGCTCTCGGCCGGCACCGTGCTGGCCATCGCTGCCCTGGGCCTGCTCATCAACGAGAAGGCCGGCATCGTCAACCTGGGTGCCGAAGGCATCATGCTGTGCGCGGCCATTGCCGGCTTCGCCACGGTGGTGACCACGCACAACACCTGGCTGGGCTTTGCCGCCGGCATGGCCGCCGGCGCGCTGCTGGCCGCCTTCTTCGGCGTGCTGGTGATCTGGCTCAACACCAACCAGTACGCCACCGGGCTGGCGCTGAGCCTGTTCGGCGCGGGCTTCTCGGCCTTTGCCGGCATCCGCTACGTGCAGGCCAAGCTGCCCGAGAGCACGTCCTACGCCATTCCCGGCCTGGCCGACATCCCGCTGCTGGGCCCGGCGCTGTTCCGGCACCATCCCATGGTGTATTTCGCGGTGCTGCTCACCTTCGGGCTGATCTGGTTCCTCTACCGCACGCGCGCCGGGCTGGTGCTGCGCTCGGTGGGCGAGTCGCCCGAGTCGGCGCATGCGCTGGGCTACCCGGTGCGGCGCATCCGCCTCGTGGCGGTGATCGCCGGGGGGGCGCTGTGCGGCCTGGCGGGCGCCTACCTTTCCACCGTGTACACGCCGCTGTGGGTGGAAGGCATGGTGGCCGGCCGCGGCTGGATCGCACTGGCCCTGACCACCTTCGCCACCTGGCGGCCGGTGCGGGTGCTGCTGGGCGCCTACCTGTTCGGCGGCGTGTCGATGCTGGGCTTTCACCTGCAGAGCACGGGCGTGAACGTGCCGGCCCAGTTCCTGAGCATGCTGCAGTACATCGCCCCCATCGTGGTGCTGGCCATCATCTCGCGCAACCCGGCTTTCATTCGCGTGAACATGCCGGCTTCCATCGGAAAACCCTTCTATCCAGGCTCATAATCCGCGCTTGCATTTGGAAACGTGCATGCTTGTTGCCGCGCGTTCCACATCCGGTTTCGCCAACCTGTCCTTTGAGGATCTCGAAAAATGACTGACCTGAACAAGCGTTCCCTGCTCCTGGCGGCTGCTTCGGCAGCGGCTGCGGCGGCCCTGATCGGCTGCGGCAAGAAGGAAGAGGCGCCCGCGCCTGCTGCAGCGCCTGCCGCCCCGGCGCCCACGGCCGCCGCGCCTGCACCGGCTGCCGGCCCGCTGAACATCGCGTTCGCCTACGTGGGCCCGGTTGGCGACGGCGGCTGGACCTTTGCGCACGACCAGGCCCGCAAGGCGCTGGAGAAGGAATTCGGCGACAAGATCAAGACCACCTACGTCGAGAGCGTGCCCGAAGGCGCCGACGCCGAGCGCGTGCTGCGCGACATGGTCGGGCAGGGCAACAAGCTCATCTTCGGCACCACCTTCGGCTACATGGAGCCCATGCTCAAGGTCGCGGCCGATGCCAAGGACGTCAAGTTCGAGCATGCCACCGGCTACAAGACCTCGGACAACATGCGCACCTACGACAGCCGCACGTACGAAGGCGCGTACATGGCCGGCGTCATTGCCGGCGGCATGACCAAGAGCAACGTGCTGGGCGTGGTGGGTTCGGTGCCGATTCCCGAGGTGCTGCGCAACATCAACTCCTTCACCCTGGGCGCGCAGTCGGTCAACCCGAAGATCACGACCAAGGTGGTGTGGGTCAACGAATGGTTCAGCCCCCCGAAGGAAACCGAGGCCGCCACGGCCCTGATCAACGGCGGCGCCGACGTGCTGTTCCAGAACACCGACTCGCCCGCCGTGCTGAAGACGGCCCAGGAAAAGGGCAAGCGCGCCTTCGGCTGGGATTCGGACATGACCGCCTACGGTCCCAAGGCCCACCTGGCCTCGTCCATCATCAACTGGGAGCCCTACTACAAGAAGGCCACCCAGGACGTGCTGGACGGCAAGTGGACCACCGGCCAGAGCTGGTGGGGCGTCAAGGAAGGCGCCATCGACATCGTGTCGATCGCCGACGACGTGCCGGCCGACCTGAAGGCCAAGGTCGACGACGTGAAGAAGGGCCTGAAGGACGGCAGCTTCTCCATCTGGAAGGGCCCGATCCTCGGCCAGGACGGCAAGGAACTCGTGGCTGCGGGCGCCGTGGCCGACGACAAGTTCCTCACCAGCATCAACTTCTACGTGAAGGGTGTCGAGGGCAAGGTTCCGGGCGGCGACAAGAAGTAAGCCGCCGGCGCGCTTCCCGCGCCGATGACAGCCAAGGGTTGCCCGGTGCGGGCAACCCTTTTTTCTTTCTTTCTTTCTATCCTCAGAGCGAAGCACATGATCGAGAAAGAGCTTTGGCATCCCGTGGCGCTGGCGACGGACCTGGCCGATTCGCCGATGCCGGCCCGCCTGCTGGGCGACGACCTCGTGCTGTGGCGAGATGCGCAGGGCCGCGCCCATGCGTGGCAGGACCAATGCCCGCATCGCGGCGCGAAGTTGTCGCTCGGCCGAGTGGTGCCGTGCCCCGCAGAAGCCGGCGGTTCCAGGCTGGAGTGCCCCTACCACGGCTGGCGCTTCGACGCGGCCGGCCAATGCCGCGAGGTGCCCGCGCTGCCGGACTTCACCCCGCCGGCCACGCACAAGGCGCGCGCCTTCGCGGCGCGCGAAGCCTACGGCCTGGTGTGGGTGCGGCTCGACGGCGAGAGCACGGGCGAGCTTCCGGCCTTCGAAGCCGAGGGCGACGAGCATCTTCGCAAGCTCAACTGCGGCCCCTATGTGGTGGAGGCCAGCGCACCGCGGCTGGTGGAAAACTTCCTGGACATGTCGCACTTCGGCTTCGTGCACGAAGGCTGGCTGGGTGCGCGCGAACTGTCCGCCATCGACGACTACAAGGTCGAGGCCACGCCCACCGGCCTGCTGGCCACCGGCTGCAAGGCCTGGCAGCCGCAATCCAGCATCAACTCCACGCGGCCGGCGCATGTGGAATACAGCTACGAGGTCACCGCCCCGTACTCGGCCGTGCTGGTGAAGATCCCGGAGGCCAGGAGCGTGGGCGCCGAGGGCTATCGCGAATCCATTGCGCTGTTCATTTGCCCGACCGACGCCGAGCGCTGCACCGTGTGGTTTCGCCTGGCCATGGCCGATTGGCAGCGCAGCGAGGGCGAGCTTCGGCAGTTCCAGGACACCATCTTCCTTCAGGACAAGCCGGTGCTCGAATCGCAGCGGCCCAAGCCCTTGCCGCTGGACCTGCGGGCCGAACTGCACACTGCTGCCGACAAGGCATCATCCTTCTATCGCCGATACCTCAAGGGTCTTGGCATCACCATCGGAGTCTGCTGATGAGCGCACGCAACATCCCCCACATCGCCCCCGAACGCCTGCCCGAGCTGCTGCGCGCCATTCCCAAGGCCGAGCTGCACATGCACATCGAAGGCTCGCTGGAGCCCGAGCTGATCTTTGCGCTGGCCCAGCGCAACGGCGTAAGCATTCCCTACGCCAGCGTGGAGGAACTTCGCAAGGCCTACGCCTTCACCAACCTGCAGAGCTTCCTGGACATCTACTACGCGGGTGCCAGCGTGCTCATCCAGGAGCAGGACTTCTACGACATGGCGTGGGCCTACCTGGAGCGCGCCAAGGCCGACAACGTGGTGCACACCGAGATGTTCTTCGATCCGCAGACGCACACCGCGCGCGGCATCGCGGCCAAGACGGTGATCGACGGGCTGCACCGCGCCTGCGTCGACGCGAAGGACAAGCTGGGCGTGAGCGCGTCGCTCATCCTGTGCTTCCTGCGCCACCTGAGCGAGGAAGAGGCATTCGCGGTGCTGGAAGAAGCGCTGCCGTATCGCGACAAGTTCATTGGCGTGGGCCTGGATTCGAGCGAGGTGGGGCATCCGCCCGAAAAGTTTGCCCGCGTGTTCGCCCGCTGCCGCGAACTGGGCCTGCACCTGGTGGCGCATGCCGGCGAAGAGGGCCCGCCGGCCTACGTGTGGAGCGCGCTGGACGTGCTGAAGGTGCAGCGCATCGACCACGGCGTGCAGTCCGCCAAGGACCCGGCCCTGATGCAGCGGCTGGCCAAGGAGCGGGTGCCGCTCACCGTGTGCCCGCTGTCCAACCTCAAGCTGTGCGTGTTCCCCGACCTGAAGCAGCACAACATCAAGGCGCTGCTCGATGCCGGCCTGGTTGCCACGATCAACTCCGACGACCCGGCCTACTTCGGCGGCTACATGAACGAGAACTGGCTGCAGACCTTTGCCGCCACCGGGCTCGACGCCGGGCATGCATGGCAGCTCGCGGCCAACAGCTTCGAGGCGAGCTTCATCGACGAGCAAGGCAAGAAAACCTATATCGAGCGGCTTGACGCGGCGTTCGCGCGCTTTGCCTGATCGGCCGAGGGGACATTCCGGGCGCTCATAAAGGCGTCATTCGACGTTCCTAGAATGGGTTGGACGATTCAGGTTTCCCTTTGACTGCCAGGAAAGGCCCCATGCTCGATTTCGACGTGCCTTCGCAAGCCCAGGCCGTTCGCAGCGTTCTGGCCGAGCGTGGTCCGCGCGCCGCACTGGCGCTGCTCAACGACCGCACCAATTTCCGATTCACCGCGCTGTACAAGCTCGAGGGCGGCGAGATGCGCGCGGTGCACGCCTTCGACCGCACCAGCGAGTACCGCACCTGGCTGTCGGCCGTGCCGCTGGAAAGCAGCTTCTGCCGCTTCGCCATCGAGCACGGCGAATTCATGACCGAGCATGCCTCGGCTGACGAGCGGCTGGCGCGGCCCTATGCCGGGCTGGTCGAGTCCTACTACGGCCACGTGCTGCGCAATGCGGACGGCAGCCCCGCGGGCACCTTCATTCATTTCGACCTGGAGCCGCGCAGCATCGAGGCACAGGAGCAGGCGTTCCTGCGCGACCTGGTGCCGCTGTTCGGCGAACACCTCGACTGAGGGCGGCGCTGCCGGGCCGGCGCGCCCGCTAAAATGTGCACCTGGCGCTGCTGCCCCGCAGCGCCTTTTTCTTGTGTATTGGGGCCATGTAGAGGAACACCATGTACAAAAACCTCGTGGGCCGCGCCCTGCTTGCGCTGGCATCCACCAGTTTTTTCTTTTCTTTTTCCACCCAGGCTGCCGATCCGCTCAAGATCGGCTTTGTCTACGTCACGCCGGTCACCGACGCAGGCTGGACCCACCAGCACGACGAAGGCCGCAAGGCCGTGGCCGCGGCGCTGGGCGACAAGGTGAAGACCACCTTCGTCGAGAACGTGCCCGAGGGGCCGGACGCCGAGCGCGTCATCCGCGACCTGGCACGCCAGGGCAACAAGCTCATCTTCACCTCCAGCTTCGGCTACATGGAGCCCACGCTGAAGGTGGCGCGCGACTTCCCCGACGTGAAGTTCGAGTCGATCACCGGCTACAAGCAGGCGGACAACGTGGCGACGGCCAACGCCCGCTACTACGAGGGCCGTTATCTCTCGGGCATCGTGGCCGCGCGCATGAGCAAGACGCACGTGGCCGGCTACGTGGCGGGCTTTCCGATTCCCGAGGTGCTGCAGGGCATCAATGCCTTCACGCTGGGCATGCGCTCGGTCGACCCGAAGGCGCAGGTCAAGGTGATCTGGCTGAACGAGTGGTTCAACCCGCCGGCCGAACGCGACGCCGCCATGACGCTGTTCAACCAGGACGTGGACGTGATCTCGTTCCACACCGGCTCCACGGCCGTCATGGCCGCCGCGCAGGAGCGGGGCAAGATGGCCATCGCCTATCACTCCGACATGCGCAAGGTGGCGCCCGACGCGCAGATCGTCGCGGTGCAACACCTCTGGGGCGACTACTACACCCGGCGCGCCCGCGCGGTGCTGGACGGCAGCTGGAAGAGCGGTGACACCTGGGGCGGCGTGAAGGAAGGGATGATCCGCGTCGGCGAGTTCGGGCCCAAGGTGCCCAAGGCCGTGCAGACCGAAGTGCTGGCGCGGCAGAAGGACATTGCCGACGGCAAGCTGCAGCCCTTCCGCGCAGCGGGCGGCGACGTGCGCGACAACGAGGGCAAGGTGCGCATCACGGCCGGCAAGTCCCTGTCCGACCCCGAGATCCTGCAGATGAACTGGCTGGTCGAGGGCGTCCAGGGAAAGATCAAGTAGCCCTGCGGCTTTTCACTCCGTTTCGCTTCGTGCAGCGCCGTCCCCCCAGGGGGAGACTGCACCTGCGGCCCGGCAAGGCCGGTTCCGCGTCGCAGGACTGGCCCGGGGCCCTGTCAGCGGTTGGTCGTGGCGCCGACACCTTGCGGGGTGCCCTGGCGCGCGGCGATCACTTCGCGGTATTGATCGACGTAGCGCGCCGCCATGTGGGCGGCCGAATAGTGCGCCGCATTGGCCAGGCCGCCCTCGCGCATGGCGGCAAGACGGGGCACCGCCTCGCGGATGGCCTTGGCAATGGCCGCCGGGTCCTTCGGGTCCACGTACGCCGCGGCGGCGGAGCCGATCTCGTTCATGGGTGGCAGGTCCGAGGCGAACACCGGGCAACCGCAGGCCTGCGCCTCGATGACGGGCCAGCCGAAGCCTTCCTGCAGCGAAGGAAAGAGCAGGGCCGCCGCGCCGCAGTAGAGGGCGCGCAAGTCTTCGTGCGAGACGTCGCGCAGCACGTGCACCCGCTCGGCCAGGCCCGGCTGGCTGGCGATCAGGGCGATCATTTCCTGGGTGAGGGCCGAGCCCACGAAGACCAGGTGCTGCACGGGCGAAGACGCCGCGTCTTTGTGCAGCTGCGCAAAGCTGGCGAGCACGGCCATGCGGTTCTTGCGCGGGTGTTCGTGGCCCACGTGCAGCAGGTAGGGCGCCTGTGGATCGAGCCCGTGCGCGGCCAGGCACTTGCGCACCGCATCGGCGGGCAGCAGGCCGAATTCGTTGTTCAGTCCCATGGGCACGACCTGCATGCGCGCGGCCTCGGCCAGGCCCAGTGCCAGCACCTCGCGATGGGTGGCGGCCGAGACGCACACCAGCCGGTCGGCAAAGGCGAAGCCGCCGGCGATCAGCTTCTGGAAGATGCGGCCCGTGAAGCCCACCTGCCAGTCGCGCACGATGCCGCGCGCCGCCTGGATGGCGATGACGTCGTGGCAGGTCAGCACGCTGGCATGGCGCGCGAGGCGCGGCATGTACATGGCGTTGGAGTGGTCGCAGACGTGCACCACGTCGGCCCACCGCGCACGGCGCGCAAGCGTGGGCAGGAAGAGGATGAACTTGTCCAGGTAGCCGGCCCACTTGCGCAAGGCGCGCGGCATGGGCAGCCGCGCGGCATGGGCCTGGGGGCTGAGCACCTGCACCTCGCAGCCCAGGCGCGGCAATTCGCGCTCGAGCATCGCCGAGAAGGCCAGCATGCTCTTCTGGTCGTCCAACGGGTAGTTGCCGATCAGCAGGACTTTCATGTCAGCGCCCGCCCGGCCGCCCGAAGGGCGCTGAGCGCCCCCTCGGGAGGCAGCGATAGTCGAAGCGATGAGCGTGGGGGCATTTCATCGCTTGAAATTATGTCCGTCAGGCTCGGCGTATGGGGGCTATATGCCTGCATGCATTGCAAAGCGTGGCCGTTGAACTACGCTTTGCCGCCATGACGATGAAAGCCCTGCGCGCCTCCTTGCTGCGCTTCGACCCCACCACCACCCACGCCCGGTTCGAGGAAGATGGCCTGCTGGTCATCGGTCCCGATTCCCGTGGCCGCCAAGTCGTGCAGGCCGGCGGCAGCTATTCGGCGCTGAAGGACAAGTACGCACAGGTGCCGGTGGAGCATCTGCCCGGCCGCATCCTGGCCCCCGGCTTCATCGACATGCACGTGCACTACCCGCAGACGGACATCATCGGTGCGCCCGCCGCGGGTCTGCTTCCCTGGCTGGAGAACTACACCTTTCCGGCCGAGAGCCGCTTTGCCGACCCGGCCCATGCGAGTGCCGTGGCCGAATTCTTCTTCGACGAACTGCAACGCAACGGCGTGACCACCGCGCTGACCTTCGCCACCTCTCACCCCGCCTCGGTCGATGCCTTCTTCGAGGCCGCCCAGCGCCGCAGCCTGCGCATGATCAGCGGCAAGGTGCTGCAGGACCGCCATTCGCCCGACGGCGTGCGCGACCAGACCGAGCAGAGCCTGCTGGATACCGAGTCGCTCATTCGCCGCTGGCACAACGTCGACCGCCTGGGCTATGCCATCACGCCGCGCTTTGCCCCCACCAGCACCGATGCGCAGCTGTACGGCGCGGGCGAATTGGCCAAGGCGCATGGCGACACCTGGATCCACACACACGTCTCGGAGAACAAGGACGAGGTGAAGTGGGTGCGCGAGCTGTTCCCCAAGGCCCGCTCCTACCTGGACGTGTACCTGGGCTTCAACCTGATGCGCGAGCGGGCCGTGTACGCCCACTGCATCCACTTCGACGACGACGACCGCTGCCTGATGCGCGACACCGGCGCCGTCACGGCCGTGAGCCCCACCAGCAACCTGTTCCTGGGCAGCGGCTTCTTCGACTTCGAGGGCGCCGACCGCATCGGCTACCGCTACGGCCTGGCCAGCGACGTGGGCGGCGGCACCAGCTTCAGCCCCTTCGCCACCATGATGGCCGCCTACTACGCGGGCCGCGAAGGCCAGACCAAGCCGGGCGTGAGCATTGCGCCCTCGCAGCTGTGGTGGCACCACACGGCAGGCGCCGCGCGGGCGCTGGGCCTGGCCGGCGTGGTAGGCAACCTGCAGCCGGGCTGCGAGGCCGACTTCCTGGTGCTCAACCCGGCAGCCACGCCGCTGCTGGCGCGCAAGACCGGGCTGGCCGACAACCTCGAGGAACTGCTGTTCGCGATGATCGTGCTGGGCGACGACCGCCTGGTGGAACGCACCGTGATCGGGCAGGCACGCTAGCGCCGCGGCGCCGACGCGCGTGCTATTCGGTGTAGGCGGGCGCCTTCGGAATCGTCTGCGCCTGCTCGGCATCGTGGTTGATCCACAGGCGCGCGCCGGTCTGCTTCAGGAATGCGTCCATCTCCTGCATCGACTTGAGCGATTGCGCCTGGTCGAAGTTGATGGAAGGCACGCGCCTGGCGTCCCAGTTGGCGCGCAGATGCACGAAGTCGCCCGACAGCAGCACGGGCGCGCTCTTGGGCAGCCGAACGAACAACGACTGGTGGCCCGGCGTGTGCCCCGGCGTCGACTTGATGACGACCGAGCCGTCGCCGAACACGTCGTGGTCGCCTTGCAGCTTCACGATGCGCGCGCCCCGAAGCTGGTCGTAGTTGGCCGGGTTGAAGCCGAAGCGCTGCGGCTCGGGCCCGAAGGCGGCGTCGTATTCCGCCTGCTGCATGAAGATGGTGGCGCCTGCGAACAGGTTCGCATTGCCCGTGTGGTCGGCGTGCGAGTGCGACATCGCGAAGTAGCCGATGTCCGAGGGCGCCACGCCGATCTCGCGCAGCGATTGGGTCAACGGCTTCTTCATCACGGCGATGGAGGTGCGCCGCTGGTTGGGCACCCCTTCCGGGATGCTCGCATAGCTGTCGGGGTGGCCGCTGTCCCACAGCATCCAGCCCTTGGCGTGCTTGATGAGGTAGCAGTTGTTCGCGAACGCGTAGGGCTTGCCCTTGTCGGCCGGCGTGGTCCAGGGAGAGAGGTCGGCCGTGCGGTTCTCCCCGCAGTCGATGTCGTAGAGGCGCTCGGCGGTTGCGGGCGCCCGGGCGCCCGGCAGCGGCGCGCAACCGGCAATTGCCAGTGCACAGGCGGCAAGAATGGTCCTGGAGCTTGTCATGGGCACCACCAGCACGGGTCGAGGGGCCGCAAGTATCCGCCTTCGGGCGGATCCTGTCCCAGCCGCAGCGCCCGCCTGGCGCCCCCTAGAATGTCGGCCCTGACTAGGACGCGCAAATCATGAGCATCAAGAGCGACAAGTGGATCCGCCGCATGGCCGAGAAGAACGGCATGATCGAGCCTTTCGAGCCGGGCCAGATCCGCGAAGCCAACGGCCACAAGATCATCAGCTACGGCACCTCGAGCTACGGCTACGACATCCGCTGCGCGCCCGAATTCAAGGTCTTCACCAACATCCACAGCACGGTGGTCGACCCGAAGAACTTCGACGAGAAGAGCTTCGTGGACATGCATGGCGACCACTGCATCATCCCGCCCAACAGCTTTGCGCTGGCGCGCACGGTGGAGTACTTCCGCATCCCGCGCAACGTGCTCACGGTGTGCCTGGGCAAGAGCACCTATGCCCGCTGCGGCATCATCGTCAACGTCACGCCCTTCGAGCCCGAATGGGAAGGCTACGTGACGCTCGAATTCAGCAACACCACGCCGCTGCCCGCCAAGATCTACGCGGGCGAGGGCTGCGCCCAGGTGCTGTTCTTCGAGAGCGACGAGGTCTGCGAGACCAGCTACAAGGACCGCGGCGGCAAGTACCAGGGCCAGCGCGGCGTGACGCTGCCCAAGACCTGATCCGCTCGCCCGGCCGCAACGCATCGCCATGGGCCTTGTGCGAACCTGGCTGCGGCCCGCGTTGGTGGCCGCGCTGCTGGCCGCGGCTTCGGTGCTGGCCTGGGCCGGCACCATCGAGGGGGCCGAATTCAAGAGCGCTGTGCTGGGCCGCAGCTGGGCCTTCAACGTCTACCTGCCCAGCGGCTACGACCCGGCCGGGCCGCTGCGCTACCCGGTGCTCTATCTGCTGCACGGCAACGGCGGCGACCGCAACGAATGGGTGCAGAAGGGCCGCATCCGGCGCACGGCCGATGCACTGATCGAATCCGGCGAGATTCCCCCGGCCATCATCGTCATGCCCGATGCCGGCACCACCTGGTATGTCGACCTGAAGGAGCCCATCGAAAGCGCCTTCTTCCTTGAGCTCATCCCGGTCATCGAGAAGAACTACCGGGCCCTGGCCACCCGCGACGCGCGGGTGATCGGCGGGCTCTCGATGGGGGCCTACGGCGCCTTGCGCTACGCGCTGAAATACCCGGAGAAGTTCCAGGCGGCGGCGCTGCTCAGCCCGGCCGTGTACAACCCCGAGCCGCCCGAGAATTCGTCGGCCCGCCACGTCAAGGTGTTTGCGCTGCAAGGCACCGACGGAGCCTTCAGTCCCCAGGTCTGGAAGGCCTACAACTACCCGGCGCTGTGGGACGCCTTCCTGCGAACGGGCCTGAAGGTGCCCATGTACATCAACTCGGGCGACGACGACGAGTTCTTCATCGAGGTGCAGGCGCTGCAGCTTTACGAGCTGCTTCGCAAGAACCGCCAGCCGGCCGAGCTGCGAATCGTCAATGGACGGCACGAGTGGGCCGTGTGGGAATCCACCGTCGGCGACGCATTGCGCTACGTGTTTCAAGGTGTTCGGCGCCCGCAGGCGCAATAGGGCGGCAGTACCATTGCCGACCGCCTACGCGGGTAGCCCTGGAGAAAGCGATGAGATGGGAAGGCAACGAGCAATCGGACAACGTTGAGGACCGCCGCGACGAAGGCGGCGGTGGCGGTGGCGGCGGCGGTGGCGGGTTCTCGGTCGGCGGGCGCGGCATCGGTCTGGGCACCGTCGCCATCGCGCTGGTGGCCGGGTGGATCTTCGGCATCAACCCGCTCACGGTCCTGGGGCTGCTCAGCGGCGGCGGCGGGCCGGCTCCGCAGGTGCAGCAGCAACAGCAACAGGGCCCGGCCCACAAGCCGCCGGCGAACGACCGCGAGGCGGCCTTCGTCTCGGTGGTGCTGCGCAATACCGAGGTGGTGTGGTCGCAGGTCTTCCAGCAGGCCGGCGGCAGCTACACGCCCACGCGGCTGGTGCTGTTCCGCGGCTACCAGCAGACGGCCTGCGGCGCCGGCGAGGCGGCCATGGGCCCCTTCTACTGCCCCGGCGACAAGAAGGTCTACATCGACCTGAGCTTTTTCGACACCTTGAGCCGGCAGCTGGGCGCGCCGGGCGAGTTTGCCCGTGCCTACGTCATCGCCCACGAGGTGGGCCACCATGTGCAGGACGAGCTGGGCATTACCGGCAAGGTCGACCAGATGCGCGGGCGCCTGAGCCAGACCCAGAACAACGCCATGAGCGTGCGGGTGGAACTGCAGGCCGACTGCTTTGCCGGCGTCTGGGCCCACCATTCGCAGGAGTCCAAGCAGTGGCTGGACCCGGGCGACATCGAGTCGGCCATGAACGCCGCCCAGAAGATCGGCGACGACGCCCTGCAGCGCTCCGCCGGCCGCGCGGTGGTGCCCGACAGCTTCACCCACGGTACCAGCGCACAGCGCCAGAAGTGGTTCTACAGCGGCTACAAGGGCGGCCGGGTACAGGATTGCGATACCTTTTCAGCAAAAAGCCTGTAGTTGCGGGGGCGAGTCCCGAAATCAGGGTCCGCTAGCAAAACGATAGCAACCAAGGGCCATGGCACCTTGTCACACCCGTTTTATGCGGCAGTGCGACAATAGAGGGCT
Source organism: Pseudomonadota bacterium (assembly GCA_018241905.1). GTDB lineage: Bacteria > Pseudomonadota > Gammaproteobacteria > Burkholderiales > Burkholderiaceae_C > Variovorax. The sequence continues at coordinate 8,565 of JAFECZ010000005.1, read as the reverse complement.
TCATGAGTACTCTTTATTCAGACCTCGCGCTGGCTGAACCGCTGAAGCGCGCCGTAGCCGAAATGGGCTACGAGAACATGACGCCGATCCAGGCGCAGGCGATTCCCGTGGTGCTGACCGGCCAGGACGTGATGGGCGCCGCGCAAACGGGCACCGGCAAGACCGCCGCGTTTTCGCTGCCGCTGCTGCAGCGCATGCTCAAGCACGAGAACACCTCGACCTCGCCGGCGCGCCACCCCGTGCGCGCCCTGGTGCTGCTGCCCACGCGCGAGCTGGCGGTGCAGGTGGCCCAGCAGGTCGAGCTGTACGCCAAGTACACGCAGCTGCGCAGCACGGTGGTCTTCGGCGGCATGGACATGAAGCCGCAGACGGCCGAGCTCAAGAAGGGCGTCGAGGTGCTGGTGGCCACCCCCGGGCGCCTGCTGGACCACATCGAGGCCAAGAATGCGGTGCTCAACCAGGTCGAGTACGTGGTGCTCGACGAGGCCGACCGCATGCTGGACATCGGCTTCCTGCCCGACCTGCAGCGCATCCTTTCCTACCTGCCCAAGCAGCGCACCACCTTGCTGTTCTCGGCCACCTTCTCGCCCGAAATCAAGCGGCTGGCCGGCAGCTACCTGCAGAACCCGGTCACCATCGAGGTGGCCCGGCCCAACGAGACGGCTTCCACCGTCGAGCAGCATTTCTTCAGCGTGGCCGAAGACGACAAGCGCCGCGCCCTGAAGCAGATCGTGCGCCAGCGCGGCATCAACCAGGCCTTCGTCTTCGTCAACAGCAAGCTGGGCTGCGCCAGGCTGGCACGCTCGCTGGAGCGCGACGGCCTCAAGACCAATGCGCTGCACGGCGACAAGAGCCAGGACGAGCGCCTGAAGGCGCTCAACGCCTTCAAGGCCGGCGAGGTCGAGCTGCTGGTGTGCACCGACGTGGCCGCGCGCGGCCTGGACATCAAGGACGTGCCGGCGGTCTTCAACTTCGACGTGCCCTTCAACGCCGAAGACTACGTGCACCGCATCGGCCGCACCGGCCGCGCCGGCGCTTCGGGCCTGGCCGTGACCTTTGCCGCCGGCGGCAACGACGCGCGCCTGGTGGCCGACATCGAGAAGCTCATCAAGAAGAAGATCGAGCTCGAGCCCGTCGAATTCGAGGAAGACCGCCCGCGCGGCCGCATCAACGACGGCCGCCGCCGCTGGCGCGACGAGGGCGAATCGGGCGATTCGCGCGACGTGCTCGACCAGCCTCGCGAGCGCCACGACGCACGTTCCGCAGGCCGCGGCCTGCGCCCGCATCGCCCGGCCCCCGCGCCGCGCGATCCCTTCTTCGACAAGCCCTACGAAGCCGGCGAGCGCGATGCGGCGGCCGCCTGGGAAGCCACGGTCAAGAGCACGCCGGCGCGCGGCGTGTCGGCCAACATCAAGTCCAAGCGCAAGGTGGCGGCGCTGTTCAAGGCCGCGGCGCCCGAAGCCGCCAGCTGAGCCCCGAGCCGCTCGTGCGCGCCTTGCCGCGCGCAGTGGCGAATCAACCCGGCTTCTGCGCCTGCGGGCACTTCACCTGGATCCGTTCCCGCTCGGCCAGCGTGGCGCCGATGCGCACCGCGCTGAGCTTGCCGCCCCACACGCAGCCTGTGTCGGTGGAAATCAGGTCGGGGCGCGACACCCAGCCCAGGGTGGACCAATGTCCGAAAGCGACGGTGGCGCCCTGTGTCTTGCGCCCCGGCACGTCGAACCACGGCATGTAGCCCGGCGGCGGGTCGCCGGCGCCGTCCTTGCTCTCGAAATCCATGCCGCCGTCGCTGCTGCAAAAGCGGATGCGGGTCAGGGCATTGACGATGACGCGAAGACGCGCCTCGCCGCCCAGGTGGTCGTCCCAGCGGGCGGGCTCGTTGCCGTACATCACGCGCAGGAAGGCGCCGTAGTCGGGGCCGCGCAGCACGGCGTGCAACTCGGCGGCGCGGGCCATGGTGTCGGCCACGCTCCACTGCGGCACCACCCCGGCATGCACCATCAGCAAGTCGCCGTCGCCCACCCGCCTGTGCAGGGCCATGTGCTGGTGGCGAAGCCACTCGAGCAGCTCGGTGCGGTCGGGTGCATCGAGCAGGGCGCCGAGGGTGTCCCTGCGCCCGGCCTTGCGGTCGCCGTGCGCCACGCCCAGCAGGTGCAGGTCGTGATTGCCCAGCAGGCTTTGCGCCGACGCGCCCAGCGCACGCAGCCGCCGCAGCACGCCCAGGGAGTCGGGGCCGCGGTTGACCAGGTCGCCCAGGACCACCAGGTGGTCGCGGCTGGCGGAGAAGCCGATCTTGTGCAGCAGGTGTTCGAGCGGGCCCGCGCAGCCCTGGACGTCGCCCATCAAGTAAAGTGCCATGTTCCCGATTCTCCCTTGCCTCATCCATGGATGTGTTCTTACTGGCCGTGCTGACAACGTGCAACGCGTTGTTTGCCATGTCCGAAATGGCCCTGTCGACTGCCCGCCGTGCGCGGCTTACCGCTTTGGCGGAGACGGGGGATGCGGGCGCCAAGGCGGCGCTGGCGCTGATGGAAGACCCCACGCGCTTTCTCTCCACGGTGCAGATCGGCATCACCTCCATCGGCATGCTCAGCGGCATCGTGGGCGAGGCCGCCTTTGCCGGCCCGCTGGCCGAGGTGCTGGAGCGCCACGGCATGGGTGCGGGCGCAGCCAGCGTGGTGTCCACCGGCATCGTGGTGGGCTGCATTACCTTCTTCACCATCCTGGTGGGCGAGCTGGTGCCCAAGCGCATCGGGCAGCTCTACCCCGAGCCGGTGGCCCGCTGGGTGTCGCGCCCCATGGGCTGGCTGGCCAAGGCGGCGCGGCCCTTCGTGCTGCTGCTGGCCAGTGCCACCACCGCGCTGCTCAAGCTGATCCGTATCGATGCCAACGCGGCCCGCTCGGTCACCGAGGAGGAAATATCCGCCAGCCTGGAAGAGGGCGTGGATGCCGGCGTGATCGAGCAGCACGAGCACCAGATGGTGCGCAACGTGTTCCACCTGGACGACCGGCGCCTGAGCTCGCTCATGATCCCGCGCGCCGACATCGAGTGGATGGACGCCTCGCTCACGGTGGCCGAGGCCCTGGACGAGGTGGCCTCGGGCGCCGCCCTGAACCTGGTGCATTCCTGGTACCCGGTGTGCCGCGGGTCGCTGGATGACGTGGTGGGCGTTGTGAGCGTGGCGCGCCTGCTGCAACTGGGCCGCGACCATGCGGGGCGGATCGAATCCGTTGCCCTGCCGGCCGCCTTCGTGCCCGAGACGCTCACCGGCATGGAGCTGCTCGAGCAGTTTCGCGCCCGCGCCGGCCGCCTGGTGTTCGTGGTGGACGAATACGGCGTGGTGCAGGGCCTGATGACGCCGCGCGACCTGCTCGAAGCCATTACCGGCGAGCTTCAGCCGGGGCAGAAGGACGACGCCTGGGCCACGCCGCGCGGCGACGGCGCCTGGGAGCTCGACGGGCTCATGCCGGTGTCCGAACTGCGGGCGCGCCTGGCCATCCGCAGCCTGCCGGACGAGGACAAGGACCGCTACAACACGCTGGCCGGCCTGCTGCTGCTGGTGTCGGGCGAGCTGCCGCGCGTGGGCGACCAGATCGACTGCGCGGGCTGGACCTTCGAGGTGCTCGCGCTCGACGGGCGCCGCATCGACCGCGTGCTGGCACGGCCCAGCCATTCGGCGCCCGTGCAGGCGCATTGAGCGGCGCGCACCCCGCCCGGCATCCCCGGGCGTGCATTTCTCACGGACTGTTTCCCATTGTCAAAACGAGCCCTCGGTTCGTGAAATAGCTCGCTTCCGCGCTGGGCTGCGCCGACGTTCAATCGGCGCGTGGACGATTCAGACGCGCGGAAATTGTGGCCTTTGGATTTCAAAACGTGCGCAGGCGGATCGTCTTGTTGGGGCAAGGGGGCCCGTGTCAGTGAAAGGAAATGCGCCGTGAGTCACGACAACATTGAATTGATGGTGGACGAGCCCATCCCGGGCCACTACTACTGGATGTTGCTCAAGGAGGACACTCCTGACCACCACCCGCAGGCGGTGGACTATGCCGAGGGGCCGCTGCCCAGCTACTCGGCCGCCATGATGGCCGGCATTGCCGCGCTGCAGCGCCGCGCCGACATGCGTGCCGACGGCGGCGAACCTCCGGTGGTCACCGCCTTCATCGACCCGCGGGCCGACTTCAGCGACAGCCACCGCGGCGGCCTGCATCACTGATTCGTGCCGTCTTTTCCGGCGGCCGCGCTGGATGCGTGCGGCCAGCCCGGATGGTCGCGGCGCCATTCCCACGGCGGCTGTGCCTTGTCGCCGTCGCGCCAGAGGCCGGCGCGCTTGGACCTGGCTTCGAACTGAGCAAACTCGTACTGGCCCCGCTGCTGCGCCGTCTGTTCACGGGCAAAGCGCGGCTCCCACCAGGCCAGGCCCTGGGTCAGCATCGCCAGGCCGGCATCCAGCGTGAATTCGCAGGAAGAGCGCGTGCACGAGGTGGGCGTGACCCAGGCATTGCAAAGCGAACGGCCGTAGCGGTCGTCCTTCTTGCGGCATTCGAGCCGAACCGGCTTGCGCAAGGTCAGGTCGGCCAGGGCTTTCCTGGCGCGCCAGCCGTAGGGCTGGTCCCGTTCGGGAGCGTCGATGCTGGCCAGGCGAACCACCTGGGTGGTGTCCGGGCCGTTGCGCGGATCCTGGCAGCGGGCCTTGAGGGTGTCGCCGTCCGAGACGGCAATGACCAGGCAAAGAAGAGTGGTGGTGGCGGCAATGGGCATGGCTGCGCCAATGGTGCCAGCGTTCGGGTGCCGGCTGGCCGCGGCGACCCGATGCACTCGGCCATGGCGCCGCGGCGCATTGCCGCCAAGGATCTCAGTGGTTGTCCCGCGGCAGCCCCATGGTCTCGTTGATGCGCTGGTACTTCACCGCCGGCTTGAGCACCATGCCCTCGTTCAACTCGCCCACCACGCTGCGCTGGATTTCCTGCCACGGCGTCTGGCTGGGCGGGTAGCGGTAGCCGCCGGCGGCCTCGAGCCTGGCGCGGCGCTTGGACAGTTCCTCGTCGCTCACCAGCATGTTGGCGCTGCGCTTCTTCAGGTCGATGCGCACGCGGTCGCCGGTCTGCAGCAGGGCCAGCCCGCCGCCCGTGGCCGCCTCTGGCGAGGCATTGAGGATGGAGGGCGAACCCGAGGTGCCCGACTGCCGGCCATCGCCGATGCAGGGCAGGGCCATGACGCCCTTCTTGATCAGGTAGGCCGGCGGGCGCATGTTCACCACCTCGGCGGCGCCGGGGTAGCCGATCGGGCCCACGCCGCGCATGAACAGCACGCACTGCGCATCGATCTTCAGCTTGGGGTCGTCGATGCGCGCGTGGTAGTCCTCGGGGCCGTCGAACACGATGGCACGGCCTTCGAAGGCCATCGGGTCGGCTGGGTTCTCCAGGTAGCGCTGGCGGAATTCGGGCGTGATCACGCTGGTCTTCATGATGGCCGAGTCGAACAGGTTGCCCTTGAAGTTGAGGAAGCCGGCGTCCTTCTTCATCGGCTTGGCGTAGGGCCAGATCACCTTGCGGTCGCTCGCGAAGTGGCCCTTGCAGTTGTCCACCAGGGTCTTGCCGTTGGCCGTGAGGGCCGGCTTGATCTTGTCCTTGGCGATGAGCTCGGCCACCACCGCGGGCAGGCCGCCGGCGCGGTAGTAGTCCTCGCCCAGGTACTCGCCGGCGGGCTGGAGGTTGACCAGCAGCGGCACCTTGTAGCCGTGCTTCTCCCAGTCGTCGTTGTCCAGCTTCACGCCGATGTGCTTGGCAATGGCGTTGAGGTGGATGGGCGCGTTGGTCGAGCCGCCGATGGCCGAGTTGACGACGATGGCGTTCTCGAAGGCCTCTCGCGTGAGGATCTTGGAGGGCTTGAGGTCTTCGCGCACCATCTCGACGATGCGCTTGCCCGTCATGTAGGCCATCTCCTGGCGGTCGCGGTAGGGCGCGGGAATGGCGGCGCTGCCCGGCAGCGTGAGGCCCAGCGCCTCGGCCAGCGAGTTCATGGTGCTGGCCGTGCCCATGGTGTTGCAGTGACCGGTGGAAGGCGCCGACGAGGCCACGAGCTTGAGGAATCCCTCGTAGCCGATCTCGCCGGCGGCCATCATCTCGCGCGCACGCCAGACGATGGTGCCCGAGCCGGTGCGCTGGCCTTCGTGCCAGCCGTTGAGCATGGGGCCGCTGTTCAGCGCAATGGCCGGGATGTCGACCGTGGCCGCGGCCATGATCTGCGCCGGCGTGGTCTTGTCGCAACCGGTGGTGAGCACCACGCCGTCGATCGGATAGCCGTAGAGGATCTCGACCAGCGAGAGGTACTGCAGGTTGCGGTCCAGCGAGGCGGTGGGCCGCTTGCAGGTTTCCTGGATGGGGTGGATGGGGAACTCGAAGGCGATGCCGCCCGCGTCGCGAATGCCTTCGCGCACGCGCTCGGCCAGCACCAGGTGGTGCCGGTTGCAGGGCGCAATGTCCGAGCCCGTCTGCGCAATGCCGATGATCGGGCGGCCCGACTGGAGCTCTTCGAGCCCGATGCCGAAGTTCATCGTGCGCTCGAGGTACAGCGCCGTCATGTCGGCGTTCGACGGGTTGTCGAACCAGGCCTGCGAGCGCAGCTTCAGCTTCTTGTTGATGGCGTTGTGCTTCTTGCGTGCCTTCTTGGGCGCGGCTTGGTTTTCGGGCGTGGGCATTTAGGCGAGTCCCTTCAAGGAGGTTTGTTCTGCGTTGGGGGCCTTGCGGCAATCGTCAATGTACTGGCGGATGATCTCGGCGAAATTCCTGTGCGGGTGCAGCCCCAGGCGGGCGGCGCGCGCCGCCGTCGACCCGGTAGGCCAATTGGCCACGATGCCGGCAATGCGCTCGTCGCGCTCGAAGCGGACACGCGCGCGCACCGCGGGGCCTGCCACTTCTTCGAGCGCGTCGAGCATGTCGGCCACGCGCACGTTCAGGCCCGGCAGGTTGAGCGCCGTGCGCCCGACGAAGGCTTCGCGGCTGGCCTCGAAGACGGTGATGAGGCCGTCCACCGTGTAGGCGGGCGAGGACATGGGGTGCGACACCTCGGGCGAGACCGGGCAGATGGACTCCACGCCCGCCAGCGGCTCGCGGATGATCCCGCTGAAGAAGGACGACGCGGCGCCGTTGGGCCGCCCGGGGCGCACGGTGACGGTCATGAGCCGCGCGGCGCGCCCGTCGATGAAGCCCTTGCGCGTGTAGTCGGCAATGAGGTGCTCGCAGATGAGCTTCTGCGTGCCGTACGAGGTTTGCGGCGTGGGCAGCGTGTCGTCCGCCACGATGCCGGGAAAGGGCACCGCCGGGTCGGGCCCGAACACCGCGACCGAGCTGGAGAACACCATGCGCGTGGGGGCTGCGCCGCCTTTTTCCACGCGGTGGCGCAGCGCATCGAGCAGGGCGCGCGTGCTGTCCAGGTTGGAGCTCATGCCCAGCTGGAAGTCGGCTTCGCATTCGCCCGACACGGCCGAGGCCAGGTGGAACACGCCGTCGAAGGCTTCGGTCTTGAGCGCTTCGGTCTGCGTGAGCAGGGGGCCGGTGCGGGCCTCGACGCGCGCATCGGCGAGCAGGTCGGCGGGTGGCGGTGCAATGTCGGTCAGCACCATGCGCTCGATGCGCTTTCCGGCCAGCTCGCCGCGTGCAAGAAGGGTGCGCGCCAATCGCGCGCCCAGGAAGCCGCCGCCTCCGGTGATCAACAGTTTCATCGTTTCTCCTTGGGGGTCTTGTTCGCCTTGTGCCGCGCGTCGGGCAGCACGCCGCCCTCGGTCAGGCGCTGCCGGCCGCGGGCGAGATGGCGAAGCGCATGCTGGCGCGCAGCCGCCGGATCGTGCGCTGCGATGGCCTCGACGATGGCGCGGTGCTCGTGCTGCACCTCTTCCATGAAGTCCTGCCGCCGCGCCTCGTTGCCGCGGGTGATGCGCATGGCTTCGCGCAGGTACTGCTCCAGAAAACCCAGCAGCAGCTTGAATTGGGGGTTGCCGGTGGCCTCGCCGATGGCGTGGTGGAAAGCCAGGTCTTCGGCCACGCCGTCGCCGCCCTCGGCCACGGCCGTGTCGATGGCCCTGAGCGCGCGCCGGATGGCGGCCACCTGCGCACGCGTGGCGCGCTCGGCGGCCAGCGCGGCGATCTCGCCCTCGAGCACGCGGCGCACCTCCACCACGTGCACCACCGCGTCCACCGATTCGAGCACGCTGGGGTCGAATTCCAGCGGCTGGTGCGCAGGCCGCGCCGCGACGTAGACGCCCGAGCCCTGGCGCGACGCCACCAGCGCGCGCGACTTGAGCTGGTGCACCGCCTCGCGAACCACGGTGCGCGACACGCCATGCGCATCGGCCAGTTGCTGCTCGGTCGGCAGCCGGTCGCCGGGTGCCAGCTTGCCGGACTCGATGAGTGCGGACAGCCGCAGCGCGAGCCGATCCGACAGGCGATCCGCCGGCTGGCGCAGTGGCTCGGCAGCTCGGCCGGGCGGGGGGGATTTGTTGGACGCGTGAAGCACAGTTATCTGGTCATCATACAAATTTTCTCAGGGTTCACACGTATTGGTTTGCC
>JAFECZ010000059.1 GCA_018241905.1 Pseudomonadota bacterium | reverse complement strand
CATGAACGCGGGGCACCGCACCGGTGCGGCGCTGAGGAGGGCCGCCTGTGCGGGGCAGTCGCTCGGCAGCGCCAGCGGGCTGGACACGGCGCACCTCGCGCGCGTGCGCGAGGTGGTAAACCGCATCGAGCCCGGCCTTGTCTCGGAGCATCTGTCTTGGAGCCGCGCCGGCGATACCTATCTTGCCGATCTGCTGCCGCTGCCGCTGACCGAGGAGGCGCTGGCGCTCTTTTGTCGTCACGTCCAGCAAGCGCAGGACTTTTTGCAGCGCCGGCTATTGATCGAGAACCCATCCAGCTACCTGTGCTACGTGCACTCGACGATTCCAGAATGGGAGTTCCTTGCCGAGGTTGCGCGTCGAACCGGCTGCAGTCTGCTGTGCGACGTCAACAACATCTATGTCAGCGCCAGCAACCACCATTGGGATGCGGACACCTACCTTGCTGCGATGCCGGCATCGGCGATTGGCGAGATCCATCTTGCAGGCCATGCGGTGCGTCGGACCAAGGGTGCCGGCCTGCTGCGCATTGACGACCACGGCTCGCGCGTTGCGCCCGAGGTGTGGGCGCTGTACCGCAGGGCGCTCGCCCGCTTCGGCCCGCGGCCGACACTGATCGAGTGGGACACCAACGTGCCCACGTTGTCGGTGCTGCTCGATGAGGCGGCAAAGGCGCGGCGATTGCTGCTGGAGGTGCACGATGCCATCGCTGCTTGAGCTTCAGCGGGTGATGTGCGAGAGCCTGCTTGACGAGGCGACTGGGGCCAATGACGCCGCGCTGCAACACATCGTCGCCTCTGGCTTCGCGCCCGCACAACGGTTGAGCATCCATCGCAACACGATCCAGGGCACGCTGGCGCGCGCGCTGGGTCTGTCGTATCCGGCGGTGCGCTGGATCGTGGGAGTCGAACTGTTCGACTGCGTGGCGCAGCGCTTCATGCGTCTGCATGCGCCGCACTGTGCGGACCTGAATGCGTATGGCGGCGAGTTCGCGGACTTCCTGCAATGCCTCGAACACGCTGCGGCAATCGCGTACTTGGCCGACGTGGCAAGGCTCGAGTGGGCGGTCAATCGGGCCCTGCACGCGCCGCAGGTGCCCGCGCTCGACTTGTCGCAGCTCGCTGCGCTCGTTTCGGATGACCACGACCGGATTCGCTTCGCAGCGCATCCGTCACTGTCGCTGCTGCATTCGGACTATCCGATCGATGCGATCTGGCGCGCCGTGCTGCAGCGCGACGACACCGCGATGGCGGCGATCGATCTGGCCGACGGTCCGGTGGACCTGTTGGTCCGACGCCGGGTCGACGAAATCGAAGTCTTGCGGTTGGTGGAGCCTGAGTGGCGCTTCGCGCTGGCGCTGGTCGATGGTCAGCCGCTCGGCGCCGCTCTGGGGGCGCAGCCGAACTCCCAGGCTCCCGAATGGCTCGCCCGGCATCTGGCCGAAGGGAACTTCATCTCGTTTTACCTCCGCGCAGGCGAGCCATGATCGAGAGACTAAGACATCTTCGCGACTTGCTCGAGTGTGTGCCCTACACAGTGCTCGCGCTCCCGCTTCGCGCAGGCCCGGCGGCTGTGTTCTGGATGTCGGGCACGACCAAGCTCGCGAACTGGGACACGACGATCACACTGTTCGCCGACGAATACCGCCTTCCTGTGCTTCCTCCCGAGATTGCAGCCTACTTGGCGGCGGGGATCGAGTTGAGCATGCCGGTGCTGCTGGTCCTCGGACTCTTCACCCGCGCCGCCTCGCTGGTGCTGCTGAGCATGACTGCGGTGATCGAAATCTTCGTGTACCCGCAGGCATGGCCCACCCACATCCAATGGGCAGCTATGCTGCTCGTGCTGGTGTGCCGCGGGCCGGGCGCTGTGTCGTTGGACCACTGGCTTTGGCGCAGGGTGGGCCGTGCAGAGTGATGCAGCGGTGGCTGCGACTCTGAGCGGCTACGTGCCTCCCTGAGACGAGGCCCGCGTTCCCCGCGCCTCGTCTTCCAGTATTTCAAGAAACCGGCGCACCTTCGCAGGGACCAGCTTGCGCCCCGGTAGCAGCGCATACACACGCAGGGGCTCGCACTGCCATTCGGGTAGCAGTTGTACAAGCCGACCTTGTGCCAGCGCCGCTGCACAAAAGGTTGCCGTAATCCGCGCTACGCCCTGTCCGGCGATTGCCGCTTCCAGCCGCACGCCTGCGTTACCGCTACGCAATCGCGGGTTGTGCACGCCCATTTCTGCGGTGCTGCCTCCTGCATGCCGGAAGGCCCAGACGCTGTCGTCCCCGCCCGCCAGTATCGGCAGCTTGCTCAGATCATCGGGACCTGTGAGTTCTCCGACATCGAGAGACGGCGAAGCAAACAAGCCGCGCTCAAGCGAGTACACGCGCTTGGTCACCACGCTCGATGGTGCGAACTTGTGCTCGATAGCCGAGAACACCAGGTCGTAGTGGCGCTCGAAGAGCGCCACTTGCGCATGCTCCACGTCCATGTGTACCTTCAACTGAGGATGCTCCTGCATCATGCGACAGGCAACGGACGCAAGGTGGTGCGCGCCGAATTCGTAAGGGGCTGCTATTCGCAGCGTGCCTTGCACGGCAGCGCCTTTCGCGAGCGCATCGATTGCATGCTCGCGCAATTGGGCAAAAGGCTTGGAGATGTCGCGGTAGAGCGATTCACCGGCCTCGGTCAGGCGCAACCGACGCGTTGTTCGCTCCATCAGGCGCATGCCCAACTGGGCCTCTAACCGCGTCACCGAAGCGCTGAGGCTGGACTTGGGGCGGTCCAGCGCGCGGGCTGCCGCACTGAACCCGCCGTGGTCCACCACCTGGCAAAAAGCGTCGAAGTCATCCCAGTTCATTGTTCAGATTTTGGAACACAGCGACCAGGAAGAAGCGTTGATCCAAGTGATTGCGGTTTTTAGGATTCTCCCATCTCAACCGCACGGGCACGGCCCGTTGGAGCAACCTCCCAATGTTTCTGAAAAACAGCTGGTACATGGCCGCGTGGGACCATGAACTGATCGACGGCAAGATGCTGCCGCGCACTATCCTCGAAGAGCCGGTCCTCTTGTACAAGGGCGACAGCGGCAAGGTCGTAGCTCTCGAAGACCGATGCTGCCACCGGGGCGTGCCGCTGCACCTGGGCCGGCGCGAGGGCGACTGCGTGCGCTGCATGTACCACGGCCTCAAGTTCGACGCCACCGGCAAGTGCATCCAAATCCCAGGCCAGGAGGTCATTCCACCCAAGCTGGGCGTCAAGAACTATCCAATCGTGGAGCGGGACCACGTGGTGTGGATCTGGATGGGCGACCCGGCCAAGGCCGATCCGGCCGACATCATCGACTTCCCCTGCCTGCGCGACCCGCAATGGAAGGGCGTGCCTGACTATCTGCACTACGACGCCAACTGGCTGCTCATCGTCGACAACCTGAGCGACTTCGCCCACCTGGCCTTCGTGCATACCAATACGCTGGGCGGCTCGGAAGAATACGCCTACGTCACCAAGCCGGTGGCCATCGAACGCCTGCCCAACGGCTTTCGGGTCGAGCGGTGGCACAAGGACGCCGCGCCGCCGCCCTTCCATCGCAAAGTGCTTCCCGCCGCGGAGAAGGAGCGGCATGTGGACCGCCGCAACATCGGCAGCATGTTTGTTCCCGGCATCTTCTTCCTGCAGACGATGTTCTCGCCCGCGGGCAGTGGCTCGGAGAACGGCAACCGCGAAGGCAGCCGCCAGTACAGCAACGTACAGTTCATGACGCCGGAGACGCGCAGTTCCACGCACTTCTTCTGGACCTACCTGAACGACTTCGAGGGCGACGACCACAACATTTCGCGCTCGCTGCACCAGAGCCTGATCGAAGGCTTCATGGAAGACAAGCACCTGATCGAGGCACAGCAGAAGGTGCTGGACGCCGACCCCAGCTTCAAGATGCTCGCGGTGGCCGCCGATGCCGCGCTGTCGCACTTCCGGTGGACTTTCGACAAGATGGTCGCCGCCGAGCGTGCTGCCGATGCCGCGGACAAGGCCCCGGGCAAGATTGCCACGACCATTCCGATCAAGGCACCGCACCAGGCAGGCCAGAACGCATGAGCCTCCTGCAATTGCGCGTCACCTCGGTCCAGGCCGAAGCGCGGGATGTCCTGCGCGTCGAACTGGAGGCGGCCGGTGGCGATGAGTTGCCTGCCTTCGAGCCTGGCGCTCACCTGACGCTGCATCTGCCGGGCGGGCTGCAGCGCCAGTACTCTCTGGCCGGCGACTGGCGCGAGCGCCGCCGCTACGTGCTGGGGGTGGGCCGCGCGGCCGACAGCCGCGGCGGGTCCGCCTATGTGCACGGCTCGCTTCGCATTGGGGATGAACTGAGCTGCAGCGAACCGGCCAACAACTTCCGTCTTGTCGATGCGCCGCGCTACCTCTTCATCGCCGGCGGCATCGGCGTCACCCCGATCCTGGCCATGATCCGATGGTGCGAGGCCCAGGGCCGGCCCTGGCAGCTCGTGTATGCGGCCCGCAGCCGGGTGCGCATGGGTTTCCATGAGGAGCTGCACGCGCACGGCGCCAAAGTGCGCTTCCACTGCGACGATGAGGCGGGTGGTCCGCTGGCCGTGCAGGCGCTGCTGTCCGACACGGCGCCGCAGACGCATGTGTACTGCTGCGGTCCCGCGCCGCTGATGGAAGCGGTGCGGGAACACGGCAGTCATCTCGACGAGGACCACTTGCATTTCGAGTGGTTCTCGGCGCCCGCGCTGGAAGCCCAGGCACCGGAGGGCGATGGTTTCTGGATCGACCTGAAGCGCAGTGGTGCCAGCCTGCATGTGCCGCCCGGGCAAAGCGTTCTGGAAGTGCTCGAGGCCAACGGACATGAGGTGCCATTTTCCTGCCGCGAAGGCCTGTGCGGTACCTGTGAAACCGGCGTTTGCGACGGCGAGCCGGAGCACTTGGACTATGTCTACCCGCCGGCGCAGCGCCCGCAACTGCGCACGATGCTCGTTTGCGTCTCGCGCGCGCGATCGCCTCGCCTCACGCTTGATCTTTGAGAGACCACATGCCCGTCGAAACGCTCCGAGACGCCTTCGCGCAAAAGCGCCCGGCCGCCTGCGACTCCGAGGAATGGCAACTGCGTTGCGAACTCGCCGCAGCCTACCGGCTGTTTGCCCACATGGGTTGGCACGAGCTCATCTACAACCACGTGACCGCGCGGGTACCGGGCACCGATCACTTCCTCATCAACCCTTTCGGGCTGATGTACCGGGAAGTGAAGGCCAGCAACCTGCTCAAGATCGACCTGAATGGGCGCAAGGTGGAGCCAAGTCCCTGGCCTGTGAACCCGGCGGGTTTCATTGTCCACAGCGCGGTGCACGCGGCGCGCGCCGATGCGCATTGCGTGATGCACACCCACACGACGGCAGGCCAGGTCGTTTCATGCCAGCGCGATGGCTTGCTGCCCTTGAGCTTCAACTCGATGTTCTATGTGCAGCGCGTCGCCTACCACGACTTCGAGGGCATCACGCTGGACCAGGACGAATGCCAACGCCTGGCCGAGCACCTCGGGCAACGCAACGTGATGATCCTGCGCAACCATGGATTGCTGGTGTGCGGACCCAGCATCGGCGATGCCTTTGCCGAGCACTACATGCTGCAGCGAGCGTGCGAGGTACAGGTCGCGGCCCAGGCCAGCGGCGCACCCATGCTGCGGCCCAGCGATGCAATCGCGGCGCGCGCCGGCGAGCAATACGAAGACACCGCTCGCCAAGGCGACCAGAACACCCTGTTGTGGCAAGCCATGTTGCGGTGGGCCTGGGACCTCGGGCCTGACTTTGCGTCCTGACTGGCCTACGGCCCCACGTTTACAAGAAAAGGAGACAGACCATGACCATTTCTCGCCGCCAATTGCTTGCAGCCGCTCCGGCTGCAGGCGTGCTCACCGCCACTGCAATCGGCCGCAGCGCCTGGGCGCAATCCAACCTCGAACTCGCACGGGTCATCACCGGCTTCGCTCCCGGCGGTACTGCCGATGTGATCAGCCGGCGCGTCGCCGACAAGATGCACCCGGGCTATGCCCGCAGCGTGCTGGTGGACAACCGCACCGGTGCGGGCGGGCAGATCGCCGTGCAGTACGTGAAAGCTGCCGCGGCAGACGGCGCAACGGTGTTGCAAACGCCGATGTCGATGCTGTGCATCTACCCGCACATCTACAAGAAGTTGCCCTACGACCCGGTGGCGGATCTGACGCCAGTTTCCATGGGCTGCGTCTTCGACTTGGCCTTCAGCGTGGGCCGGCAGGTGCCGGCCAACGTCAAGACCGTCAGCGACTACCTTCTCTGGGCGAAGGCCAATCCCTCCAAGACAAGTTTCGGCGTGCCCGCAGCGGGCTCCGTCTCGCACTTCATGGGCGTATTGTTGGGCCGTGCTGGCGATGTCGAGTTGCAGCAGGTGGCCTACCGAGGCACTCTTCCGGCCATCCAGGACATGATCGGTGGCCAGATTCCTGCCGTTTGCGGCCCGGTTGGTGAGTTCACCCAGTTCGTGAAGGCCGGCAGTTGCAGGTTGTTGGCCACGGCGGGCAGCGAGCGCAGCCGCTTTGCGCCCGATGTGCCTACGCTGGTGGAGCAAGGCTTCAAGAACATGGTGTATCGCGACTGGTTTGGCTTTTACCTGCCGCCGAAGGTCACTTCTGAAACAGTGCAGCGCCTGAACAGCGCGCTGGTTGCGGCGCTTGCCTCGCCCGACGTCGTCAATGCCCTGGCCACCATCGGCCTGGAGGCACTGTCATCGACTCCGGGTGAACTCGCAGCCCGGCAGCGCACGGAACTGATGCAATGGGAGCCATTGGTGAGGTCCATTGGTTTCAGCGCTGACAGCTGAACTGTCGCGATAGGCCGCGCCGAGGACTTATTGCCGTGAGCCCGAACAATCTGCTGGGCTTGGCGCAGTCCCTCGGTTCGCAGTAGTGCACAACTCAGGCCTTGTCGGCCCGTAGCGAGACGCTCTTGACGCCAAACTTGCGTGTCGCGCCCTGGGCGTTGTCCGAAAGAAAGCGGTACTGTTCATTGGACTGCTCGGCCACGATGCGCAGTCCAGCCGCCTCGATGGCGTCCTTGTAGCGTCCCGCCTGCCACGCACCGCCTATGCAGGCGGCCCACAGCGTGGTGTTGCACGTGATGCTCTCGGGCAATTGCACGTCGGTGATGATGTCGGCCATTGCGAGCTTGCCGCCCGGCCGCAACAGCCGAGCGATCTCACGAAAGACCTGGGGCTTGTCGACGGCCAGGTTGATCACGCCGTTGCTGATGACCACGTCGAAGCTGCCGTCCTCGAAGGGCGCGGCGTCGATGTAGCCCCTGACGTAGGTGATGTTGCGCACGTCCGTGCGCTGGCGCAGTGCTTCGGCCTTTGCGCGCTGCGAATCGGTCATGTCCAGGCCGACAACAATGCCGCGCGGTCCGGTCAGAAGGCTCGCCACGAAGGTGTCCATGCCCGAGCCGCTGCCCAGGTCCAGCACCCGGGCGCCCTCGATGTCGTCCAGCAGGTTGAAGTAGTAGCCGACGCCCGCGAACGAATCAATCGCTTCGGCGGGAATGCGGTCGAGGTCTGCGGGTCGATAGCCCAGGCGCTCGGCGAGTCGGCGCCCCATTTCGAAGTGGAATTCTCCATGCGGGTTTTCGGCCACCTCGCGGTACATGGCCTTGACCTTGCCTTCCAGTTCGGCACGGTCGACTTGTGCGGCGGTGTTCATCTTGTCCTCCGGTTCAGAAGCTGAGGCCCGCGGCTGCGGATGACAGTCCCATTGCGAATTGCGTGCCAGGGCGGTTCCCTTGTCGTGGCGGGTTTTCAACGCGAAAACGCATGCACGAGAAGGCATGAGGCATTCACTTTCGGACATGACGAATCCGTTTGGAATCCTCCGGCCGTAGGAATAGACTTTCCATGAGGGTCTACGTATGGACACAGATCGCGAACTGCAGTTCGGTCCTGGCATGCGCGTGCAGCGCCTGGCGGAAGCCTCTTTCTTGGTGGCTGCGCTTTTCACACAGGACGTTCGGCTGGCGCTCGTCACCTTCACCTTGACGATGCTGCAGGCCCTGTCGCCGCGCTGGGTGCCGATCGCGCTCGTGGTGGCATCGATCGTGCGATTCAGTGGGCAGCACCACGTCGGCGATCTTTATTTCGACCTGCGCGGTATCCGTGGCGCGTGCGTCATTTCCGTGGTTGTCCAGGGTCTGGGGCTCGCGCTGGTGGCCACTGGCTACCCGAGGGTGGGCTTCATCATCCTGACGGTTCCCACGGCTTCATTCCTGATGGCGCCCACACTGGGGTTCTGCGCCGGATGCTGGTTCTATGTCTTGGGCCGCGACTGGATGGCAAGCCGCGGTTGGTTGAGGAGGGCATCAGATGAACTCCGTGACGTCACAGTCGATGAGGAAGGCTCCGGGCATCAACCACAACTGCCTGCTGCGGCGCAACGTTGAAATCCAGCCTTATGGCCGCTGCAGCGTCTGCACGCTGCAGTTGAAGGAGTGCCATGCCTGGCAATCCAACGGAATGAGCTTCGCGCTCGTCGTGCTCATACTTACCTTGCTGCTGCTGCCTGCGGGCTGGCCACAGCAGGTCTTGGGGATTGCTCTGCTGGCGGTGATCGTCTGGCAGGGCCTGGCCAATCACAAGCGTACGGACGAACTCATCTACGGCCAGCACCGTCTGGTCGGACTCACGCAGGAGCTTCGTGGCAAGCAACTCATCATCGAGGAGCAGAACAATACCCTGGCCGCGCAGGTGGAGGCGCGTACTGCCGAATTGCACGAGGCCAATGTGCGCCTGGCCGCAGCGAATCTCGAGTTGCTCGAACTCGACAAGCTGCGTTCGGCGCTGATTTCCAACGTGTCGCACGAGTTGCGAACACCGCTGACCGGGATTCTGGGCTCTGCGCAGAACCTGCGCGACGGCATTGCCGGTGGCTTGACGCAGCCACAGTGCGAATACGTGCAGATGATCGAGAACGACAGCGGGCGCCTGATCCGGGTGGTCAACGAATTGCTGGATTGGGGGCGGCTGCAGGCAGGCCATATCCGACTCGAGTGCGAATCCATCGCTTTGCAGACCGTCGTCGACGAGGTCTTCATGTCGGTGCGCGCGGCATCGGAAGCCATGGCAGTACGGCTCGATCAGACGGGTTGCGACCTGTCCGTTCAAGCCGACCCCGACAAGCTGCGACAGATCCTGATCAACCTGGTCGACAACGCCGTCAAATTCAGTCCTCGAGGATCCACGGTCCGCGTTTCGGCGCGCGCGGGTCGCGATGGACTCGAAGTGCGAGTTGACGATGAAGGGCCCGGAATCGAGGCTGTGGACCTACCCAAGGTCTTCGAGCGTTTCTATCGGGGACGAACTTCGCAGGCCACACCAGGTAGCGGCCTGGGGTTGGCGATCGCGCGCAACCTGGCTCGCTTGCATGGCGGCGATATTGCCGTGCAGTCGCAGCCGGGAACGGGCAGCAGCTTCATGCTGCGGCTGCCGCACATGCGCGAGGAGGCGATGCGCAAGGAGACAGTGCAATGAGCCGCATCGTGATCGCCGATGATGATCCGGGTATCGGCCGCATCCTGAAGGATCGCCTGCGCGAATCCGGGCATGACGTAGAGCACGTCCTGGACGGAGCGGACGCGCTGCGGCTGGCAGACAGCACCGACTTGCTGCTGCTGGACCTGGAGATGCCGCGAATGGATGGATTCGCTGTCCTGGACAGTTTTCAGGGGCAGCCTGGCGCACCGCTGGTCATCGTGATCACCGCGCACGGCGATATGACGAAGGCCGTGCGTGCGATGCGGGCAGGTGCGTTCGACTTTATCTCCAAGCCTTTCGACGCAACGACGATCCAGCTGGTAGTGCGCCGTGCATTGGAAACGCGCGGCCTGAAACGTCAGATTCACCACCTGCGACAGGAACTGGGGCGCAAGCATTTCTGGGTACGCGGCGCCGATCCAGCGATGGCGCGCGTGGCCGAGACCGTCGAGCGTGTCGCGCCAAGCAATGCCACTGTGTTGTTGCTGGGCGAAACCGGATCCGGCAAGGAGGTTGTGGCGCGTGCGCTGCACCTGCAGAGCCTGCGCACAGAGCAACCCTTTGTGACCGTCAACTGCGCGTTGCTCAAGGGCGAGTTGCTCGAAAGCGAGTTGTTCGGCCACGAGAAGGGCGCTTTTACCGGCGCGGATCGCGTTCGAGCCGGCAGGGTAGAGGCGGCCCAGGGTGGGACGCTGTTTCTGGACGAGATCGGGGAGCTTGCGGGCCTTGTGCAGGCCAAGTTGTTGCGCCTGCTTCAGGAGAAGGAATACGAGCGCCTGGGGAGCAATCGCACACAGCATGCGGACGTGCGCATCGTCGCGGCAACGAACCGGGACCTGACGGCAGCAATCCGAGACGGTTCCTTCCGCGAAGACCTTTACTACCGGCTCAAGGTGATCACGATTCGCATCCCGCCTCTGCGCGAGAGGCCCGCCGACATCCTTCCACTCGCACAGTGGTTGACGGACAAGCACGCGGCGGAGGCGGGCTGCAACGCGCCGCGGCTGGCGCCGGATGCGCAAGAGGCACTGATGCGCCACACCTGGCCGGGAAACGTGCGCGAGTTGTCGAATGTCATGGAGCGATGCGTGCTTCTCGCGGGCGAGACCGTCGCAGCGGTGGATCTGCCGGAGGAGGTGATCGGCCCGGCCGTCCACAGCGCAAGCGTCGGCGAGCCGGAGGATCTGTTTTGCCTGCCTTACTGCGAGGCAGTCTTCGCAGCGCGCCGACTGATCGTCCAGCGCGCGCTGGACGCCGCCGGCGGACACCAGACCCGTGCTGCGGAGAGTCTTGGGGTGACACAACCCTACCTGTCCCGCCTGATCAAGCAACTGGGATTGCGAAGAGACGACAGATAGGCAAACTGGCCGCAGTGTCGCGGCCAGAGGGCGCTCGTCCTCGACGCCGAGCATCAGGTCTATTGAACCGTTGCGCCTTTGTCGGGAATGAACGGTTCCCCGCCTGCGAGACATCGAGACATGACATGACGCCAGGAACACCTCCGAAAGCACCCCCTCGCCGCCAGGAGTACAGTCCCCTGGACGCCCCCTCCCAAGAGGCTTCCATGCCCAGCATGCCCCTCGATGCCGTTCAGTCGCACGACGAGGGAATGGCCTTGGCCGATCGCGCCGAAACGAACCTGGTGCGCCGGACCGCGGAAGGCGAATTGCAGGCTTTCGAGCAGCTCTACCGTGCATATCACCCGCGGCTCACGCGCTTTCTGGACCGGCTGACGCGCCGGCCGGCACTCGTCGAGGAACTGCTCAACGACACGATGCTGGTCGTCTGGAAGCGGGCCGCAAGCTACAACGGCCAGAGCAAGGTATCGACCTGGATCTTCGCGATCGCCTACCGCAAGGCGCTGAAGGCGCTTAGTCGCCTGGATGAGCCAATGTCGGATGAGCCCGACGATCAGCCCGCGCCGCCCGAGTCCGGCCCCGAATACCACGCGGCTCAATCGCAGATTCGCGCAGTGCTGGTGCAGGCCCTGGACCACCTCTCGTTCGAGCAGCGCGCGATCGTCCACCTGGCCTATTTCCACGGCATCGGTTTCCGTGAAGTCAGCGAGATCGTGGGCTGTCCCGTCGACACAGTGAAGACGCGCATGTTCCATGCCCGGCGCAGGTTGAAGGCGCTCCTGGCCGGCCGGCTGGAGGATTGGCTATGAGCGGGCGAGTCGTTCACCTGGGCTCCGATCTGCATCAGCAGGTGCAGGCCCTGCTGCCGTGGTACTTCAGCGGGAGTCTCGACGAGGAAGAACGCGCCCGCGTCGAAGCACACATCGCCGATTGCCCGCGTTGCCGGGCCGAGCTGGCCTGGGAACAGGAAGTGCAGGCCGCGTATGTGCACTCGACTCCCGGCATCGACGGCGATGCCACGCAGGGCTTCGCACTGTTGCGCGAGCGCATCGCTGCCGATGCATCCTCACCACAAGGCGGCGGACTCCTCGCGCGTCTGAAGGCGCACTGGCGCGCAACCCCGGTCTGGACGCGCTGGACATTGGCGGGCCAGTGCGCAGTAGTCGCGGGCTTGAGCAGCGTGCTGCTCATCGCCCTCGCGCCCGCCCCCGGCTTCCGGGCCCTGGGCGGGCCGGCGAATGGCACGGGCGCTGCTGCCGGCGGCAATCTAGTCGTGAGATTCCGGCCCGAGGCCACCGAGCAGGAGATGCGGCGCGTGCTGCGCGACAGCGATGCACGGCTCGTCTACGGACCGACCACCACCGATGCCTACCTGCTGGCGGTGCCGGCCGGTTTCGAATCCGAGGCGGTGAGACGGCTGCGCAGCGAACGCGCGGTGCTGCTTGTCGAATCGCTCGATGGCCGGGCGGTGCCATGAAGCGGTACCTGCTCCTGGGGGCGTTGGCCCTCGCCCTTGGCGTGGCCCAGGCGCCCGCGCGTGCCGCGCCGGACGAGCAGGCGAGGGCAGTGGCCGCCACCGCGGCCGCGTCGGCGCCCGCACCCAGTCAGCAGGTGCTGCTGCTGTTGCGCCTTCCGCCGGAGCACTTCCGGCCCGAGAACGCCTATTCGGGCGGCTACGGCGACGGCCCGGCGCATGGCGCGCGGCGCCGGATGGCGGCCGCGCTGGCACGCGAACACGGGCTGACGCTCGTCACCGACTGGGCGATGCCGTTGCTGGGCCTGGACTGCTTCGTGATGCAGGTGCCTGACGACCAATTGCCGGAGAACGTGGCGCAGGCCCTGTCCCAGGACCCTCGCGTCGCCTGGGCCCAGCCGATGAACCTGTTCCGGGCCCACGGCCATGACGACCCCCTGTACCCGCTGCAGCCGGCTGCGCAGGCCTGGCACCTGCTGGATCTGCACGAGATTTCGACCGGGCGCGATGTGCGTGTCGCAGTCGTCGACAGCGGTATCGACGCGCAGCATCCAGACCTCGTCGGCCAGGTCGCGCTGAAAGAGAACTTCGTCGACAGCCACCGCGACGTCCCGGAGGACCACGGCACCGCGGTCGCCGGCATCATCGCCGCGCGCGCCGACAACCGCGTCGGTATCGTCGGCGTCGCGCCGAACGCCCGGCTGCTGGCGCTACGCGCCTGCTGGCAGGAAAGTGCGCAGGCCACGCTGTGCACCAGCCTGAGCCTTGCAATGGCGCTGCACTTCGCGATCACGCACGACGCCGCCGTGATCAACCTGAGCCTGAGCGGGCCGGCTGATCGGCTGTTGGACAGGCTGCTCGATGTGGCGCTGTCGCGCCGCATCAGCATCATTGGCGCCGTCGACCGGAAACTGCCGGACGGCGGGTTTCCTGCCTCGCATGCCGGCGTCGTGGCCGTCGCCGACGACACCGGCGAGCCGGCCCTGCACGGTGCATTGGTCGCGCCGGGCCGCGATGTGCCGACCACCGTGCCGGGCGGCCGCTGGAACCTGGTGTCGGGATCGTCCTTTGCCGCGGCCCACGTGGCGGGGCTTTTCGCATTGATGCGCGAACGGGCGCCGCCCGGCGCGGCGGCGCCGTCCACTGCCAGCATCGTTTCTTTTCCCGGTGGAGGAATCGACGCCTGTGCCACACTGGCACACGTCGCAGGCGATGGCGCCTGCATGCGCACCGTGACACGCTCGATGGCACCCTCCAACGCCCGTCAGTGACATGCCGACCGCCGGTTCGCGTGCGGCGCTGTGTCCCTCGTTGTTCTTCGTTTGCGGCATGGCGTTCGCGCAAGTCGGCGGGAACATCGCATTCCTCTCTGATTACCGCTACCGCGGCATCTCGCTCAGCCAGGAAAAGCCGACCCTTCGCCTGAGCGCCGCCTATGACGATACGAACGGCTGGTTCGGCGGCGGATCGCTTACCGAGGTGATGCTCTACCGGCCGCGCTGGCAGGTGCAGGTGCTCGGCTACGCGGGCTATGCAGGCCGGCTGTCGCAGCGGCTCGGCTGGGAAGCAGGCGCCACCGTCGTTCATTTCGGCGCGGACTCTCAATACGACTACCAGGAGGCGTTCGGCGGCCTGAGCGGCGAGCGCTGGAACGCGCGGCTGCACTACTCGCCCGACTATTTCGGCAGCGGCGTGCGCGCCTCGTACGGCGAATTCAATGTCGGGCTGCCGATCTCGCCCATCGTGCGCGTGACGGCCCATGCCGGGGCGCTGATGCGGGTCGGCGGCGCATCCCTCGAAGGAGGGCGCGTCAGCCTCGACGCAAGCCTGGGACTCGCCGTGGCACGCGATGCGTGGGAGGCGCAGATCGCCTGGGTCGCGGCTGGCCGCAGCGCCGTCTATCCGACGGCCTATGGGCGCGCCGCGCAGGGCGCGCTGGTGCTGAGCGCGTCGCTGTCCTTCTGATTCGCCGGCGCATGAACCTTTGGGGCCCGGGCCGGAATACACCGAGCCCGAACCGAAGGAAATGCAATGAATGCCAATCGCCTGAAGCTGTGCCGGCTCGCCTGTGCGGGCACATTGTTCCTCGCCGCCTGCGGCGGGGGGGGCTACGGGGGCTCCGGCACCATGCCCGGCATGGGCATGGTCACGGGGAAGAGCTTTGCCGCCACCACGCTGGTGTCCGACGTCCCCGCTGGGAACTCGCCGTACAGCAACGCAAACACCGACCCGCACCTCGTCAAGGCATGGGGCGTTGCCTTCAATCCGAAGGGGTTCGTCTGGGTCACGAACAACGGCACCTCGACCTCGACGCTCTACGACGGCACCGGCGTGCCGCAATCGCTGGTAGTGTCCATCCCGGCCGGCGGCACCGGCAGCGCGCTGCCGACCGGCATCGTCTTCAATGACCATCAGGACTTCATGGTCACGCGCGGCGGTGTCTCGGGCGCGAGCGCCTTCATCTTCGCCGGCCAGGGCGGCACGCTGTCGGGCTGGTCGCCCGGCATCGACATGACGCATGCCATCACGGTCTTCGATGGCAGCGGCGCAGGAGCGGTCTACACCGGCCTTGCCATCGCCAGCCGGGGCGGCTCGGACATGCTGTACGCGGCGGACTTTCGTCATGCGACGGTCGAAATGTTCGACTCGAGCTTCATGAAAGTGACAGTCGCCGAAAGCTTCATGGATCCGGCCATTCCGGCCGGCTATGCGCCATTCGGCATCCAGGCCATCGGCGACCTGATCTACGTCAGCTACGCCAGGCAGGATGCGCAAGCCTTCAACGCGGTCGCGGGAGCCGGCTTGGGCGCGGTCGATGCCTTCGACACTTCGGGCCATCTTGTACGCAGGGTCGTGGCGCCTGGCGGCCCGGTCGACGAGCCGTGGGGCATGGCCATGGCACCAGCCAGCTTCGGTCCGTTCAGCAACGCCCTGCTCATTGCCAATAGCGGCTCCGGCACCATCGGCGCGTTCAACCCCGTGACCGGCGCGTTCATGGGGACGCTCTCCACTTCGACCGGAAGCCCGATCACGATCGACGGCCTGCGGGGCATCGCTTTCGGCAACGGCATCAACAGCCAGCCGACGAACACGCTGTTCTTCGCTGCCGGGCCCGGCGACGGGACCCACGGCGTCTATGGCCGCATCGACGTCCGTTGATTTCGCTGCCACTTTTCTCAAGGAGCAACGCACCATGAAACAAGCCATCGTGATGTTCATTTCCGCCGTGTCGCTTGCCTTCAGCCTGTCGGCGCTGGCGGCGGGCGGGGGAGGGGGAGGGGGTGGAGGCGGAGGCGGAGGCGGAGGCGGAGGCGGGAGTGGGGGTGGCGGTGGGGCTGGAGGAGGCGGCGGTGGCGGTGGCCCCGGCGAGCTCATGTCGAATCCGGACCCCGACTTCCGCGCCGGCATGGCCGCCGTCCGCAAGGGCGACTGGAAGCAGGTCGAGGCGCACATGGCCGTCTACGTTGTGCGCAGCCCCGGCGACGCCGATGCCTGGAACGAGCTTGGCCACGCCCATCGAATCCTGGGCAACATGGACGAGGCACTACGCGACTACGACAAGGCGCTGAAAATCAACCCAAATCACAAGGGCGCGCACGAGTACCTCGGCGAGGCCTACCTGCAGATGGGCGATCTTCCACGCGCCGAGCGGGAACTGAAGGTGCTCGATTCGCTCTGCTTCTTCCCTTGCGAAGAGTTCACGGACCTGAAGGGTGAGATCGCCAAGTACCGCAGCAAGCAGGCGAAGACGGGCATGTGACGCTTTCGACGCGTACACACCATGCACAGCCATCACCTCGCCAACCGGATCAGGCTGCCCGCAGGCTCGAGTCAGCACTGGACCGCCCTCGCCAAGTGGCTGCATTGGGTGGTTGCACTGCTGATCGCGGTGCAATTGATGCTGGGCTGGGTGGAGGCAAGCTGGCGGCAGTCTCCCACCAAGCTCGAGCTGTTCGAATGGCACAAGTCGACCGGCGCGCTGGTGCTGATGCTGGTTGTGTTGCGATTGGCGTGGCGCCTGACGCATGCCGCGCCTGCGTTGCCAAACGACATGCCGCGATGGGAACGTCGGGCCGCCTTTGCAAGCCACTTTCTCTTGTATGTCGCCATGCTGGCGCTGCCGTTCAGCGGCTGGGTCGCCACGTCGGCGTCGGGTGAGCCTTCCAGCGTCTTCTGGATCTTCCCACTGCCTGCCATTGTGCCGGTGGACCGGCATGTGATGGATGTGGCGGGTGCCGTCCACCTGGTGCTCGGCATCCTGCTGATCGTCCTGGTCGTCATCCACGTGGCCGCGGCCTTGCGGCATCACTTCAGCAAGCGCGACGATGTGCTCGTGCGCATGCTCCCCAGGAAAAGGACATCCAGCTCA
>JAFECZ010000599.1 GCA_018241905.1 Pseudomonadota bacterium | reverse complement strand
AGCACGTCGCGCGCGCCCTCGAAGCGGATGTCGAAGTCCAGGTGGCTGGCGCGCTCCTGCATGCCGTACAGGCGCGCATCGGAAGAACGGGGAGCAGACCGGGGCTTGGGCATCGCCCCTGATGTTAAGCGTGGTGCTTGCGTCCGGATTTGGCGTAGATGCGTGGGGATCGGGCACGCATTCGCGTCCCAGAATCGAAAGCCGGCCCGGGCCGCGCAAGCAAGCGCACGCGGCGGGCCGCTCGACTTTCAATGCCAAGAACTCAAGAAGGAGATTCCCATATGTCCAACTCCCGCCGCCAGCTGCTGGCCGGCTCCGCCACCATGGCCACCGGCGCCCTCGTCGGCTGCGCCCTGCCGGCCGGGGCGGCCCGCTCGCCGCAGACGCCCTTCCCCGTGGCGCAGGCCAGCGTGCCCATCGTCGGCAGCGACCAGGTGTTTCCGGTGCGCCGCATCTACTGCATCGGGCGCAACTATGCGGCGCATGCCCGCGAGATGGGCTCGGACCCGACGCGCGAGCCGCCCTTCTTCTTCCAGAAGCCGGCGGACGCGATCCAGGTGGTCGTGCCCGGCACGGTGGCCAACCACTCCTACCCCACGCTCACCAAGAACTACCACTACGAGGTGGAACTGGTGGTGGCGCTGAGCAAGGGCGGCCGCGACATCCGGCCCGAAGACGCGCTGCAGCACGTCTACGGCTACTCGCTCGGCCTGGACATGACCCGGCGCGACCTGCAGCGCGAGATGGGCGACCAGAAGAAGCCCTGGGAAATCGGCAAGAGCTTCGATCATTCGGCGCCCATCGGCCCGATCCATCCGGTGGCGCAGGTCGGCCATTTTTCAGACGGCGCGATCTGGCTCAAGGTGAACGGCCAGACCAAGCAGAGCGCCACGCTCAAGCACATGATCTGGTCGGTGTCCGAGCAGATCAGCCGGCTGTCGCAGGCTTTCGAGCTGATGCCCGGCGACATCATCTATTCGGGCACGCCGGAGAACGTGGGCCCGGTGGTGCGCGGCGACCTGGTGGAGATCCACATCGACGGCCTGCCCAACCTGTCGGTCAAGATCGTCTGATGGGGCCAGGGCGGGCGGGCGCCCTGGGCTATTTCTTCTTCTGGGGCTGACCCGAGCACACCGCCACCAGCACCTTGCAGGGCTCGGTGGGCAGGTGCCCGTCGCACTGGGCCGTGGCTTCCTTGCGGGCTGCGGCCAGGGTGGGTGCCGAGGCCACGCCCCATTCGCCGAAGTTGCCGGTGGCCATGGCGCCGCAGGCGCGGTCGAAGGTGGTGCGGACGGTGCAAGCGCCGGGGCGGCCCGCCTTGCGCTCGCACTGGGCACGCGCTGCGTTCTCTGCCGAGACGCGAGAGGGATGGTCGTAGGCGTAGCCGTAAAGGCCGTCGACCGTTGCAATGGCACCCCAGAGGGGCGCGGGGTCGGCCGCCGGCGCCGCGACGGCCGTGCCGCCGCAAGTCAGCACCAGCGCCGCAACGACGGCTGCGCTGCGCAAGGCCGTCAGGCGGGGATGCGGCAAATCAGTCGGCGCGGTGGAAGCGCGACTCGGGCACCGTCTTCAGGTCGCCCGGCAGGCCGCTGATGTAGCTGGCCAGCTGCTTGATCTCGGCGTTGCTGAACTTCTTGGCCTGGCCGCCCATGACCGCATTGGAGCGCCCGACCATGCCGTGGCCGTCGGCCTTGTACTGCTTGAGCGCCACCGTCAGGTAGTCGGCGTGCTGGCCAGCCAGCTTGGGCACCGTGCCGTCGTTGGGGGTGGAGAAGTTCGGGCCGTGGCACTTGGTGCAGTTGTTGTCCTTGTCCCGGGTGATGAGGGCCTGCACCGACTCGCCGGGCGCAGCGGCGGTGGCGGGCAGCGCGGCGGCGTCCTGCATGCCCAGCTGCGAGTAGTAGGCGGCCAGGTCGGCCATGTCCTGCTCGCTGAGCGTGTCGGCGATGGCGCGCATGGTGGGGTGCTTGCGGTCGCCCTTCTTGTAGGCCGTGAGGGCCGAGACGATGTAGGTGGCGCTCTGGCCCGCGATCATCGGGACCTTGTGAATCTCGGGGAAGCTGGCCTGATAGCCGATGATGCCGTGGCAACCCACGCACATGGCGGTTTTCTTGGCACCGTTCTCAACGCTGCCGGTTACCTTCTGGGCCTGTGCCGAGACCGTCACGCAAGCGACAGCGAGGGCAAACATCGTGGTCAACAACTTGTTCATTTTGCGCGCACAATCTCGTGGAGATATCAGGTTTTCGGGGCAAACAGCTTTCGATTATATGAAGGCATTGCGCCCCCGAAGGTCGGGGTTTGACCCGGGCCCATCGGCCTGATGCGAACGCACCCCTCCACATCACTGCCTGGCCTCTCCATGAAATTCAAGGGTTCCGACAATTACGTCGCCACTGCCGACCTGATGCTCGCGGTGAACGCGTCCATCACCCTCAAGCGCCCGCTGCTCGTCAAGGGCGAGCCCGGCACCGGCAAGACCATGCTGGCCGAGGAAGTGTCCTCCGCCCTGGGCCTGCCGCTGTTGCAATGGCACATCAAGTCGACCACCAAGGCGCAGCAGGGCCTGTACGAGTACGACGCGGTGAGCCGACTGCGCGATTCGCAGCTGGCCGATGTCGACGGTGGCGAGCGCGTCAAGGACATCCACAACTACATCGTCAAGGGCGTGCTGTGGCAGGCCTTCACCGCCGACCAGCCGGTGGCGCTGCTCATCGACGAGATCGACAAGGCCGACATCGAGTTTCCCAACGACCTGCTGCGCGAGCTCGACCGCATGGAGTTCTACTGCTACGAGACGCGCGAGCTCATCAAGGCCAGGCATCGCCCGGTGGTGTTCATCACCTCCAACAACGAGAAGGAGCTGCCCGACGCCTTCCTGCGCCGCTGCTTCTTCCAC
>JAFECZ010000598.1 GCA_018241905.1 Pseudomonadota bacterium | reverse complement strand
TGGCCCACATCGTTCCTTTCCTGAACTCGGTTCCTGCTGAAAAGGACACCGCACCATGAGCATTTCCAATACCCCCGAGCAGTCGCAACTGGGCCGTGCATCGGCCTACGTCGACAAGTACGACCCCAGCCAGCTCTTTCCCATTGCGCGCGCCACGCAGCGCGAGGCCATGGGCATCCATGGCGATACCTTGCCCTTCTTCGGAGCCGATCTCTGGACCGCCTTCGAGCTGAGCTGGCTCAACGCCCGCGGCAAGCCGCAGCTGGCCATCGCGCACTTCACCATTCCGTGCGAGACGCCCAACATCATCGAGAGCAAGTCCTTCAAGCTCTATCTCAACAGCTTCAACAGCAGCGTGTTCGCTGACGCCGCCGCAGTGCGCGAGCGCCTGGTCGAAGACCTGAGCGAAGCCGTGTGGCGCGGCAGCGGCAAGAGCGGCCGCGTGGGCGTGAAGCTGCTGGCGCCCGACATGTTCGACCGCGAGCCGGTGCACGAGCTCGACGGTGTGGACATCGACCGGCTCGACCTCGACTGCACCCACTACCAGCCCGCGCCGCAGCTGCTTGGCGCCAACTTCGACGAGCAGCCCGTCACCGAGACCCTGACCAGCCGGCTGCTCAAGAGCAACTGCCTGGTCACCGGCCAGCCCGACTGGGGCAGCGTGCAGATCCGCTACAGCGGCCCGCAGATCGACCAGGCGGGCCTTTTGGGCTACATCGTGAGCTTTCGGCAGCACAACGAGTTCCACGAGCCCTGCGCCGAGCGCATCTTCACCGACATCATGAAGCACTGCCGGCCCACCAAGCTGGCGGTGTATGCGCGCTACACGCGGCGCGGCGGGCTGGACATCAACCCGTTTCGCACCAGCTGGCCGCAGCCGCTGCCGCCAAACGTCCGCACTGCGCGGCAGTAGCTGTAGACCTGCTCCTACAGGCGCCGGGCGCAGTGCGCCCGATACTGGCCGGATGATGAAGGCCTCGCCCGCCGCCCGCAGCTGGATCGCGGCCGGCGTTCGATACGAACTGTTGACCCGCGTCCTTCCCGCGTTGCGCCACGACATGGTCGGACCCGTGTCGGTCATGCGCATGGGCGTGCTGATGCTCAAGCGCCAGGTGGAAGCGCCCACCATCGACTCACGGGCGTGCAACGAGCGCGTCGCGCTCATCGACGCCCAGGTGGCCGAATTGCTGGGCGGCGTGCGCCTGCTGCGCAATTGGGAACTGGCGGATACGGACGAGGGCATTGCGCGCTCGGAGCTGGTGCAGATGTGCGTGGCACTTCTGCGTCCGGCCTTCAGCCTGCAAGGCATCCAGCTCGAAATGGATGCCTCGCTGGAGCAGCCCACGGCCGACACCGAAGAGCGCCTGCCCCGCGCAGCCGCATTGCGCTACCTGCTGCTGTGCGGCCTGAACTACCTGCACGACGCCTGCGTCGACGAATGCATCATTCGCATCGAGCCCGAAGGCGAACGCGGCCTGTTGCTGCACACCGTGCCCAGCCCCGACGGCGGTGTTCACGACGGAATGCCCGAAAGCACCGTGGTGCACTGCGCGCCGCGCCGCCTTGCCATCGACGCCGTGGCGCTGCAGAACCTGGCGGACGACCTGGGCTACGAGGTTCGTGCCGATGGGGAGGAGTCGGTGGGCATATCGCTCGTCGAGCGCCAGGTGAAGGCCTGATCGCCGGCGCTGGGAGGAGAATCGGGGCCTGGTTTTTGCATCGGGCACCCCATGACTCCTTCTCTTCTTTCCATCTCCCGCCGCGCCGCGCTTGGCGCCGCCACCCTTGGCCTGGCTGTCGCGCTGGCCGGTTGTGCCGCTCCGGGTGCGCCCGGCGGATCTTCGGCGTCCCAGGCTGTTGCCAAGTCCGCACCGGTCCAGGTCAAGGTGTTCGTTGCCGCCATGTTCGAAATCGGACAGAACACGGGCGACCGCGCCGGCGAGTTCCAGCATTGGTACGAGCGCTACTGGAAGGACGCCAAGCCCGTTGCCGTGCCTGGCGCGCTGAACCCGGTGTACTGCAATGCCGACGGCGTGTGCGGCTCGGTGCTGGGCATGGGCAAGGTGAATTCGTCGTCGTCGATGCAGGCCATCCTGCTGAATCCGGCCTTCGACTTCTCCAAGGCCTATTACGTGATTTCCGGCGTGGCGGGCACGCCGCCTTCGCGCGGCACCATCGGCGAGGTGAACTGGGCCACCTGGCTGGTCGACTACGACCTGGGCCATCGCTGGGCGCCGGAAGAAAACAAGGCGGGCGAGCCCACCTTCATGCCGCGCAAGGGGTATGAGGAATACCGCCGCTTCAAGCTCAACCCCGACCTGGTGGCCTGGGCGATGAAGCTCAGCGCCGACACGCCGCTCAAGGACTCGGAATCGGCCCGCAAGTACCGCCAGCGCTATCCGCAGGCGGCGGCGCGCCGTGCGCCTTTTGTCGGCACCGGCACGCACGTGACGGGCGACACCTTCTTCCACGGCCCGGGCATGTCGAACCAGGCGCAGTACGTCGCCAAGCTCTACGGCGGCGACGACTACGTCATCACCGAGATGGAGGCGGCGGCGATCACGCTGGTGATCAAGCGCACGCACGGCACCGACCGCGTGATGAGTCTGCGCGGCGCCGTGAATTTCGACCAGGGCAATCCGCGCGAGACGACGCTGCAGCACCTGGACCCGGCGCCTGGTGAAACGGCTGGTGGGTTTGCGGAGACGGTGGAGAACATCGAACTGGTCGGGTCGCGCGTGGTGGACCACATCACTGCGAATTGGGGGCAGTGGCAGGCGGGGGTGCCGCCTTTGGCCAAGTAGGTTCGTTCCCTCTTCGTGGGCCGCCCGGTCTGCGCTGCCCGCCGGTGGCCGCCGCTGGGCCGGTCGGCGCTGCGCGCCGACTCCCCTGCGGTGCTCGCGAAACCGGCCT
>JAFECZ010000597.1 GCA_018241905.1 Pseudomonadota bacterium | reverse complement strand
GCCCGGACGCCATGCGCGTGATCGTGGTGGACAACGCCTCTGCCGATGGCAGCGTCGAGATGGTACGCAAGCACTTTCCGCAGGTGACCGTCGTTGACAACAAGGACAACGTCGGCTTTGGGCGTGCCAACAACCAGGCGCTCCCCATGTGCGTGGGCCCCTACGTGCTGCTGCTCAACCCGGACACGGTGGTCGAGCCCGGAGCCCTGGCCTCGCTCGTACACCAGATGGAAACGCAGCCCGACGTCTGCGTGATCGGGTGCCGGCTGCTCAACGGCGACCGCACCCTGCAGCGCTGGACCGGCGGTGCGTACCCACGCTTGCTGAACCTGGCCAACCACTACTTCTTCCTCGACAGGCTGTTGCCCGCGGCGTGGCGGCCCATGCCCTTGTACCTGGACCGTGACGTGCCGAACGACATGGATGTGGACTGGGTTTCGGGCGCCTGCATGCTCCTGCGCGCCGATGCGCTCGGCGGGACGCTCTTCAACACCGAATACTTCATGTACGGCGAGGACATGGAGCTGTGCCATCGGCTGAAGCAGGCGGGCGGACGAATCGTCTACAGCCCCAAGGTGTCGATCATCCACTACCAGGGAGAAAGCATGAAGAAGCAGGAAGGCGATGTGCTGCTGTCTTCGCTGAAAGGGCCGCGCCAGTTCTATCGGCAGATGCGTGGTCCGCGCGCGCTGCGTCTCTATGACTCGGTGACAGTTGCGGGATTCGCCCTGCGATGGATGCTTTACAGAGCGGCCAGCGTGCTTCGACCAAATGGCGGCATGGACGGCAAGGCCCGGGCCAGCCGCGACATGATGTATCGCGCATTGGCCATCTTGCGCGCCGGTTGAAAGACGGGGCCCCATTGCGCATGCCGCCGTTTTCCGCGCCCCGGCCGTCTCACCCGTCACGTCGCGCCGTGCTTGCGGGTGCCGCCGCGGCCTGCGGTGCGGGTGCGCTTGCCGTTCGCTCGGCGGGCGCGGCCCCGGCGTTTCCCGCCAGCGACGCGACGCACGCATTCGACGTCGCGATCGATGCCGGCGCAGCAGGCACGCCCGTCAACCGGCGCATCCTCGGCAGCAACGTGGGCTGGGTTTTCGGTGGTGATGGAATCCTGCAGCCAAGCGGGGACTTCGCGCCGAACATGCTCGACATGGCACGCAAGCTGGCCCCGACGGTGCTGCGCTATCCGGGCGGCACCTTCTCGGACATGTTCCATTGGGAGGCCGCGCAGAACGAACACGTATTCAGCCGCCGGAAGATGCCCACGCTGATGGACACGCAGCGGTTCCTGGAACTTTGCGAAGCCGTCGGCGCCGAGCCGCTCATCACGGTGAACATCGTGACCGGCACTGCGCAGGAGGCGGCACGGTGGCTGCATGCCACCAACGTCGCCGGGTTGAAGTCACGCATTTCCGGTCGCATGTTGCCCAAGGTCAGGTTCTGGGAACTTGGCAACGAGCCCTATCTCCAGGAGCAATCGCGCAAGGACATCGACTTGCTGCCGGCTGAGTTCGCACGCCGGGTCAACCTTTTCATCGATGCGTTGCGGTCGGTCGATCCGGACATCCTGATCGGTCTGCCGCTGACATCGGACACGCGGGCAGGCCTGCCGGTCACGCCCTACCAGGGCTTCACGCGCCAAGTGCTTGGCCGCGTCGACAAGGCCTTCGACTATGCCTGCCTGCACAACGCCTACATGCCCTTCGGCTACAGGCGCGGCATGACGGAGGCCGGCCTGTATTGGGGCGCCGCGGCCGGCGCGCTGACCGTGCAGTCCGATTTCGCGGCCATGTCGCAGCTGCTGCGTGAACTTCGTCCCGGACGCAAGCTGCCGCTGGCCGTGACGGAGTACAGCGCCCTGTTCAGCCTGGGTCGCGGTGCCACGGACAACTGGATCACCACGCCAGCGGGCGCGATCTACCTTGCGGATGTGCTGCGGGTCTTTTCCCAGACGCCAGAACTGCTGTTGGCCACGCACTGGTCGCTTTCGGCAAACTGGCTGTTCGGCGCCATTCATGCGAACGGCCATGCGCGCCCCGCCTACCAGGTGCTGCGGCTCATGGGCGAGGCGCTGCATGGCCAATTGCTGCCTGCGCGCGTGCAGGCGCAGACGGTTCGTGTGGAGGGCATCGGCCAGGTCGCGGCAGTCGATGCCATGCCGCTGGTCGAAGTGCTGGCCACGCGCTCGCCGCCCGCCGCAGCAGCTTTGCGCACGCTGCGGTTGTTCTTGATCAACAAGGACCCGCAGCGCGCCGCAGTCGGCACCGTGGCGCTGGGCAGCACAAAGGTGCAGCCCGCGGCGAGAGCCACCTTGAGCGTGCTTTCGGCACTGGACGTGCTCAATGCACATGACCAACCCAACGCGATGGCGCGCACCGAATCGGTGCCGCAAGTCCAAGCGGGGCAGGTGCAGCTGCACCTGCCGCCACACAGCGTCGCGTTGCTCACCATCGAGATCCCAACGACATGAATTCGGCGAAACTGCGTCCTCGCATCGGCGTGGACTTTCACACCTTCGACGGCATCTACCAGGGCAGCCGCAGCCATATCCTCGGCGTGTATCAAGAGGCCATCAGGCTCGCCCCGGACCTGGACTTCGTGTTCTTGCTTGGCGACACGCAGAGGCTTCGGCGCGAGTACCCCGCGTTCGACGCGCCCAACGTCACACTGGTGCCGGTGGCGCATGTCCGCGGCGTCGTGCGAATCGGCTGGCAGCTGGCCTTGCTTCAGCGCAAGCTCAAGCTCGATCTTCTGCACATGCAGTACCGGTTGCCGCTGGTGCCGTTGGGTGACTGCGCCTGCACCATCCACGACACCCTGTTCGAGACGCACCCGCAATACTTCGACGCCAGCTTCGTTCGCATGTCGCGCCTGACGAGCCGGCATGCGGTGCAGCGCGCCAAGCTGCTCTTCACGGTCAG
>JAFECZ010000596.1 GCA_018241905.1 Pseudomonadota bacterium | reverse complement strand
CACGGCGGCGGCAAAGTCGATCTGCCCCGGCTCGGTGGAGATTTCCGTGGCCACCTTCACGGGCGTGGAAGCCAGCGCCTTCTTGATGGAGTCGAGCCCGCCCTTGCCGAAGTCGTTGTTGACGTAGATGACGGCCAGCGACTTGATCTTCATCTGCTGGTCGACGTAGCGCGCCAGCTTGGGCATGGCCGTGGCCTGCGTGAAGCTGGTGCGAAACACGTACTTGTTGCCCTGCTCGGTAATGGCCGCTGCCTCGCCGCCGGTGAAGTTGGGCACCTCGGCGCGCCGGCTCTCGGCCATGCTCACCATGATCGAGCCGGAGAACACCGGGCCGAAGATGGCGAACACGTCGTCGTCGATGGCCTTTTGCGTCAGGCCCTTGGCCACGCCGGGGTTGCTCTGCGTGTCGCTGGTGGTCGACTCGATCTTCCTGCCCAGGATGCCGCCCGAGGCGTTGATTTCCTTGATGGC
This sequence comes from Pseudomonadota bacterium, assembly GCA_018241905.1. Taxonomy (GTDB): domain Bacteria; phylum Pseudomonadota; class Gammaproteobacteria; order Burkholderiales; family Burkholderiaceae_C; genus Variovorax. The sequence goes on along the minus strand of JAFECZ010000596.1, from coordinate 2,454 downwards.
CAGCTCCACCCCGTTCTTGAAGTTGGTGCCGGCCGTGGCACCGCCGCCCGAGAGCTCGACGATGTTGGCGATCTTGATCGTCTGCTGCGCCCACGCGCCCGTGCCCGCGCCGGCGAAGGCCCCCAGCACCAGGGCCTGGCACAGCAGTTGGCGGCGGGTCGACTTGCTCTTGCAATTCATTCTTGTCTCCTCGTTGTCGTCGTTGGAAAGACTTGCGCTCAGGCCACGCTGGCCGAGCGGTAGCGCTGCGGATTGCGCGCTTCTTGCGCCAGCGCGGCCGGGTAGACCAGGTCGCGCAGGAAGCCGCTGTCGTCGCGCACGCCCTGCGCGGCCTCGGTGTAGCCGTAGTAGTCCAGGTAGTACGGGATCTGCTGGATGAGCATCTCGAAGCCCGGCTGCGCGTGCAGCCCGCGCGCACGCGCCGCACGCACGAACGGCGTGGGCTGGCCGCGCAGCAGCACGTCGAACACGGCCGCATGCGGCTCGATGCGCGCCACGTCGCAGGGCATGCCGTCGCCTTGCGCCAGGCCCATCTGCGAGGCATTGACCACCAGGTCGTAGCCAGCCGGGTCGCTGGAATGCACCGCCACCACCGTGGCGTCGAAGAAGGCGTCGAGTTGCGCCGCCAGACCCGCTGCCTTGCCCGCCACCGGGTCGTAGAAGGCCACGTGCGCCGCGCCGTCCACCGTGCCGCCGTCGGCCAGCGCCACGCCCATGGCCGCGCCGGTCACGCCAGCGCCAAGAATCAGCACGCGCTTGCCGCGATAAGGAATGTTGAAGTACTCCAGCGCCGAGGTGAAGCCTTCGCCGTCGAACAGGTCGCCCTCGAGGTCGCCGCTTTCGGTGCGCCGCACGATGTTGACCGAGCCGGCCACGCGGCCCAGCAGGCCGCAACCGTCCAGCAGGCTGATGACCAGCGGCTTGTGCGGCGGCGCGATCACCATGCCGCGAATGTTGCGGGCCAGGAAGCTGGCCTTGAGAAACACCGCCAGGTCGCGCACCGGCACGCGCGCCGGCACCATGACCGCGTCGACACCGAAGCGCTCGAACACCGCATTGAACATGCGCGGCACGCGCACGTTGGTCACCGGGTCGCCCGGCATCAGGAAGAGATCGGTGGAGCCTTGGATGGTGTGCATGAAGAACTTTCGCGCTGTTCGACTATCGTTCGGCGGGGTTTTGGCAGGCTCGCACTGTAGCGGCAGCCAGGTCAACCGCAACAAGAATTTTCGACAAATGATCGATCATCGAACAGCAATGTGCGAACATTGAGCAATTCAAGGGAATGACCTAGCCATGACGGACGACGACAAGCAGCCGCCTTCGGGCCTGGACAAGCGCGACTGGATCGCCGGGCTGGAACGCGGCGTGAGCATCATCGAGGCCTTCGACGACGCCAACCCGCGCATGACCGCCAGCCAGGCCGGCCAGCGCACCGGCATGACGCGCACCGCTGCGCGGCGCTATCTGCTCACCCTGCAGCACATGGGCTACGTGGCCAGCGACGGCAAGCTGTTCTGGCTGACGCCGCGCGTGCTGCGCCTGGGGCGCTCGTACCTGGAATCGGCGCGGTTGCCGCGCATCGTGCAGCCCTTCTTGCAGCGGGTGGCGGCGGGCACGCACGAAATCGCCTACCTCTCGGTGATGGACGGCGACGAGGTGGTCTACATCGCCCGCAACGGGCCCAACCGCAGCATGAGCACCGGCTACGTGCTGGGTGCGCGGGTACCGGCGCAGGTCACGGCCGCCGGCATGCTGATGCTGGCCATGCGCAGCGACGAGGAGCAGGCCCACTGGCTGTCCACGCACGAGCTGGCGGTGTTCACTTCGCACACCATTGCGAGCAAGGAGCGCATGCGCCTGGAACTGGCCCGCATCCGCGCCCAAGGCTGGTCGCTGTCGGAGCAGCAGCTGGACCTGAACTCGCGCGGCATCGCCGTGCCGCTGCGCGACCGGCGCGGCGAGCTGGTGGGGGCGCTCAACATCACCATGCCCATGGGGCACGAGTCGAGCGAAGACGCGGTGGCGCGCGTGCTGCCGGTGCTGCGCGAAACCGCGCAGGCCATGCGCAACCTGATCTGACGACCGGCGCCCGGGCCGCGCGGCGGCGTCAGGCCAGCACGGTCTCGATTTCCGTCTTGACCTCGGTCATGAGCCGATGCACCGGGCACTTGCCGGCCACGCGAAGCAGCTCGGCGCGTTGCGCGTCGTCGAGCGCGCCCGTCAGGTGCAGCACCGTCCTGAGCTTGTAGGTGCCCTGGCGCTCCTGGCTGTCGTCGCGTTCCACCTGCACCTCGATGTTCTCCAGCGGCATGCCCTTGCGCTTGGCGTACAGCAGCACCGTGAGCGCCTTGCACGAGGCCAGCGATGCGTCGTACAGGTCGTGCGGGCTGGGGCCCTCGTCCTTGCCGCCGCCGGCCACCGACGCATCGACCGTGAAGCTGTGCTGGCGGA
>JAFECZ010000595.1 GCA_018241905.1 Pseudomonadota bacterium | reverse complement strand
TGCGGAGAATTCCTTGCCGCGCCCGGCATAGTGCTTCTCCATCACGGTGGCGACCACCTCGTGCATGGCCGAGCGCCTGGCGCGCAGCTGGGTCTCGTAGGCCACCTCCTGGATCAGCGGGTGACGGAACGAATACTCGAAGCGGTCCTCGTCGGCGTTGCGCTGTATGAAGTCGGCCGCACAGAGCCGCCCCAATGCCTTGGTGATGTCTCCGTGCACTTCCTCTGCCGCGATGTGTTCGAGCACGAGGCGCGGAATGTCCTTTCCGACGACCGAGCACATCTGGAGCAGCGACTTGTCCGACGGGTCCAGCCGGTCGATGCGTGCGCCGATGATCGATTGAACGCTGAAAGGCAGCGAGCGTTCCAGGATCTCGATGCGGTACTGCGGCTTGGGCGCGCCGACCGAGATCAGGTCTTCGTTGAGCGCCCGAACGAGTTCTTCCGCAAACAGCGGATTGCCGCCGCTGCGCCGGATGATCAGCTCGCGCACGTCCGACAGGTCCAACTGGTAATTGGTCAGGTCCTGGACGATCTGCTCCACCACCTCGTTGGCCAAGCCTTCGAGCCGGATGTGCTCGTAGTTCGGATTGCCCTGCCACTCGGCGGAGAAATTCGGCCGGTAGTTCAGCAGCAGGAGCACCCGGGTTCCCTCCACGCTGGCGACCAGTTCGGACAGGAACTCCAGACTCGGTTCATCGAGCCAATGCAGGTCTTCCAGGAGAATCAGCGAAACGCCGTCGCGCGGGAGCCGAACCAATTGCCTGGCCAGGGCCAGCAAGCGCCCCCGGCGAAACGTGGCCGTGACCGCCTGGCTGGTGTCTTCGGCAGTGGCCAGCCCGATGAACTCGGCCAACAGCGCCTCGTCCCCTGGGTCCACCGTGAACGCATGGTCCTGATCGCATTGGGCCAGGCAGCGTGCAATCTTGCTTCGAACCGTCTCTGGGTCGTCAGCGTCGCCGATGCCGAAGAAGGCCTGCCGGAACAGTTCCAGCACGGGCTGCAGCGGGGCCGCGTGGCCATACAGCTGCGAGCGTATCTCGTGCACCGTCGCGCCGCGTTCGCGGCACCAGGATGCGAATTCGGCGCACAGGCGGCTCTTGCCCGCGCCGGGTTCGCCGGAAATGCCGATGACCCGGGCCCGGCCTTCCTGTGCCAGGGCCAGCGAGGCCTGCAGCTGCTTCATCTCCTCGATGCGCCCATGAAACTTCGCGCGGGTATTGCGCCGAAGCTGCAGGTCCTGCGCGCGCCTTGCGCCAAGCAGCGTGAACAGCGCCTGCGGCACCGCGATGCCCCGCAGCGCGGTGAGGCCGACAGCGCGAAACTCGTAGGAATCGGCTGCCAATTCCTGCGTGGCCTGCGTGATGCGTATCTCCCCGGGTTCGGCGCTGGCCATCACGCGGTTGGCAAGGTGGATGGTCAGCCCGTGGACACCGTCGCTGCGCGCGCTCAGGCCCACCGTGGGGTCCGACGCCACCTGTCCGGTGTGCAGGCCCACGCGCACGCCCAGTTTCCAGTCCTCGTTCTCGAAGATGCCCTGGATGCGCAGGGCCGCCTCGCAGGCCAGGCGCACGTGGCCTTCGAGGGCCATGGGGGCGCCGAACAGGGCCATGATGCCGTCGCCCAGGGTGCGTACCACGGTGCCGCCGTAGCGCTCGACCGGGGTGCACATCTGGCGGACCACGGGCTGCAGGCGCTGCATCGCTTCTTCGGCGCCGAGCTGCGCAACCTCTTCGGTGGAGTTCGCAATGTCGGCGAACAGAACGGTCGCGATCTTCAGTTCCTGGCGGGGATCGCCGCCGCGCGAAATGCTGGCGCCGCCCGCGGGCGAGTTGGCCGAATCGGAAGTTGGCAGCGTGGACAGCACGGCCAGACCGCTGCCGCAGTGGCCGCAGAACTTGGCGTTGCGTCCGTTTTCCCGTCCGCAATGCGCGCAGACCGGCCCGAGTGCGCCGCCACAGTTTTCACAGTAGCGGTTGGTGTCCGAGTTGTGAGTCTTGCAAGCCGGGCAATGCATCTGGCGCCATTCGACGGAACTGCGGGTGTCTCCGCAGCGAAACGCATTGGAGGGGTTTGATCCGCCCCCGGCTTGCGCAGAGGGTAAATACAAAGATTTGCAATTCTAGGTGCGGCGGGGCGAAGTCGCGCCGCTCCTGCTGCGCCGGGTTGTCGCCTTTGTTCAGGCGGCCAGCATGCCGCGCTCCTCGATGAAGCGAATCACCTCGTCCAGCCCCGCCTGGGTCTTGAGGTTGGTCATCACATAGGGCCGGCTCTTGCGCATGCGCTGGGTGTCGCTTTCCATCACGCCCAGGTCGGCGCCCACGTAGGGCGCCAGGTCGGTCTTGTTGATGACGAACAGGTCGCTCTTGGTGATGCCGGGCCCGCCCTTGCGCGGGATCTTCTCGCCGGCGGCCACGTCGATGACGTAGATGGTCAGGTCCGACAACTCGGGGCTGAAGGTGGCGGCCAGGTTGTCGCCGCCGCTTTCGACGAAGACGACGTCGGCATCGGGGAACTGCGCCAGCATGCGGTCGATGGCCTCGAGGTTGATCGACGCGTCCTCGCGAATGGCGGTGTGCGGGCAGCCGCCGGTTTCCACGCCCATGATGCGCTCGGCCGGCAGCGCGCCGGCCACCGTCAGCAGGCGCTGGTCTTCCTTGGTGTAGATGTCGTTGGTGATGGCCACCAGGTCCCACTTCTGGCGCATGCGCTTGCACAGCATCTCCAGCAGGGTGGTCTTGCCCGAGCCCACCGGTCCGCCGATGCCCACACGCAGCGGCGGCAGCTTCTTGGTGCGGTTGGGAATGTGGTGCAGTGCGGCGCTCATGGTTGCGAACTCGTGGTCGGGGTGGGAGAAAGGTCAGCTTCTGAAGAGCCGGGAGTACAGGGTTTCGTGCCGGGCCGAGAGCACGGCCAGCATGGGCGAGAAGGCC
>JAFECZ010000594.1 GCA_018241905.1 Pseudomonadota bacterium | reverse complement strand
AGCGCCGCGCTGGCGCTTGTTGCCGGAGGGAGAGTGAATCGTCATGGCGTCTCCCGGCGTCCTGCCACGTTGTTCAACCGGATGCTCGTGGCAAAAGCGTGGCGGCGGTAGTTGTCATTGAAGGGGCCGACCGTGTTGGCGGTGCCGTCCGGCTTGTAGCCGAGCGCGTAAGTGCGGCTGTCCGTGTAGCCGGGCGACGTGGCGGTGCTGCGTGCCAACACGTAGAGCTTGACGGCGACCACGTTGGCCAGTTGGTCGGCCGTGCATGGGACCGTGGTGCTGCAATGCACGAAGGCACCGTCGGGGCTGCCGTCGCCGCGATTGGTGGGCGTGGTCCTGTTGATGACGTCAGACCAGATGATGCCCTTGGTGTAGTCCACCGCGGCGCCGGTCGAGCTGAGGGTGTCCAGCCCCAACTCGACCCGGAAGCCCTCCACACCTTCGACCAGCGGCACTGGCGGCTGCTGGGCCAGGCTTCCGGCGGCCAGGTCGAAGCGTGAACGCACAAGCGTCGGAACGCCGTCGCCCACCGTGTCCGCATAGTCGCGTATGTAGTAGATGTCGGAGATGAACTTGCGCTTGAGCGAAGGCGTGACGCAGTCCCTGGCCAGCATGTTGGTGAAGCCGGCGGTCGACAGGTCGAAGTCCGAAGGCAATTGCGCCGAGCCGCATTGCGAAGACTGGAAGTACAGCTTGCCTGCGGTATCGGCCTCGCAGTTGGGGGCGCCTGGAATGCAGGTGTCGGCGTGGCGGATCACCAGAACGTCGGTGCCGGTCTTTTGGTGCGTCAGCAGTGTCGTACAGGTTGCCGGAACCGCGTCGTACGCCTGCAGCGGGATGTCGAGCAGGCTGCGCATGTAGTTCTGCGTCCAGCTCGGGGTCGGCGTGAGGGCGTAGGCCAGGCACGGGTCGGGCAGCGCGCCGGTGGGCACGTTGGCCGGCACTGCGTCGAGTGTCACGTCGTCAAACTGGGGCACGTAGTTTTCCCAGAAGCCGGCCAGCGCGATCTCGTTCTCGAGCACGAAGGTGCTGATGCGTCCCGTCTCGATCTGCTGGTTGACCTTGCCCATTTCGCGCTGCGTGCTGTTCACGTTCAGGAAGAGCAGGATCAATGCGGCTACCACGATCAACGTGATCGTGATCGAGACCATCAGCTCGATCAGCGTCAGGCCGCGCTGCCTGGCGCGCGTGCTCGAGATGCGGCGTGCGGGGAGTTGTTTGCTGCGCATCACAGGAGCGTTCCGATGCGCACCAGCGTGGTGACCGTGCGGCGGCACAAGTCGTTCTGGCAGTTGGTTCCAGTGCTGTCGTACTGGTTCTTGCCGCAAGCCACGCCGGCCGGGGGGGCCGAGATGGGCACCAGGCCCTGCCAGGCAACGGTGATCAGGTACTCGTTGTTGCCCAGGCTTTCAACACAGCCGCGTCCGCCGATCATTGCACCGGTCTTGCTGCCGCTGGCGGTTTCCGCCGCGCCTTGCAGGGCGTTGCACCATTCGCTCGAATCGATCTGCTGTCTGGTTCCCGTGGCAGCGCCGCAAGTGGCTGCAGTTCCCAGCGGCGAGGATGTGACGTAGGCGGCGGCGGCGCGGCGATTGGTGGCTATCCGGCTGGCCATGTCATTGAGAAGCGTCAGCGCCTGCGAACGCTGATAGGCCTCCAGTTCGGAGGTCTGCAGACGCGAGTGCAGCCCTGCCAGCCCGAAGAGGCCGAAAGAAACGATCAACAGCGTAATCAGGACTTCAAGCAGCGTGGCTCCGACCTGGGCCCGCTGGTTTCGTTGGGTGGACGCGAAGGTAGGGGCCACGAGGTTCACCACTTGTTGGCGGGCGACTTCACGCCCTCGCTCGTCAGGGTCAGGTTTCCGTCGCTGGCTTGCCGGCCCGAGGGCGTGAAGGTCAGCGTATAGGTTGGCATGCCGGAAGTGGACAGCGTCAGACTGAGGCTGTAGTTGGCTGCGACATCGGCCGGAAGGCTGTAGCCGCTGTTAGCCAGCGCCGTGGCGTCGGCATAGGCGCGGTTTGCAATCAGGTACTGTTGCTGCCGGCTCGCGATGTCCATCATCTGCGCCTGCGCTGCCGAGCGCTTGGACCGGATGATGAACTGCGTATAGGCTGGGTATGCAATTGCCGTGAGGATCGCGACAACCGCAACCGTGATCATCAATTCGATCAACGTAAACCCGTTGCGCCGCCGATTGACCATTGCGTCCATTTTCATCCTGGTTAATGTGCCAAAGTCACATTCGCAAGTGTATGTGTCTAAATGTGTTTCGTGTGAAAATGACCCAGCATCACGTACGCAGTTTTGGGAAAAATCCGATATCCGGTTGCTTTTAGAAGACGAACGGTTGCATGGGCGGGTAGCGAGGGGCTGCCTGTATGAATCCCATGCGCGCGCCTGCCTAATCAAGGTCGCAAACACACCATGCAAGAACAGATCGCCTGGGTCCAATCCGCTTGTGCACGCATCCTGCGGCCCGTGGTGCGCCTGGCGCTCCTGAAAGGGTTGCGCTATGCGCAGTTCGACGAGCTGCTGCGCCAACTGATGCTGGAGGAGGCCGAGCGCCTGTGGAAGGAGCAGGGCGTTGCAAAGCCCAATCTCAGCCAGCTGTCGGTGACCACCGGCCTGAACCGCAAGGCGGTCACCACGCTGGTGCGAACCGAGGCCGACGCGTTGCAGGCCACCGAGTCGTCCAGCGCCGCCAAGACTTTCACGCTGTGGATGCAGATGCTGGTGCGCGAGCCGGCCATGCGCCGCCTGCCCATCGTGGCCGAGGGCGATCAGCCCAGCTTCGAGAAGCTGGCGCGCGAGGCGGGCCGCGGCAACTGGCATCACCGCTCCATCCTGGACGAACTGCTGCGCCTGCGCCTGGTGCAGGAGAGCGAGGGCCATGCCGAGCTGCTGGCCGACGGCTTCGTGCCCCAGGGCGACCTGC
>JAFECZ010000593.1 GCA_018241905.1 Pseudomonadota bacterium | reverse complement strand
CCCTCGGGGGGTGGCGAATTACACGCAGCGAAGCGAAGTGAAAAGCCGGGGGGCCTACTTGAGCCAGCCGCGCCGCCGGAAGTACCACATGGGCCCAAGCGCGCTCGCCGCCATCAGCAGCAGCACGAACGGATACGCCCCCGGCCCCAGCTCCGCCACTTCCGGAATCTGCATGTTCATGCCGTAGATGCTGGCAATGAGCGTCGGCGGCAGCAGCGCCACGCTGGCCACCGAGAAGATCTTGATGGTCTTGTTCTGGTTGATGTTGATGAAACCAACCGTGGCGTCCATCAGGAAGTTGATCTTGTCGAACAGGAAGGCCGTGTGGTTGTCCAGCGATTCGATGTCGCGCAGGATCTGCCGCGCCTCCTCGAACTGCTCGGCATTGAGCATGCGGCTGCGCATCATGAAGCTCACCGCGCGGCGGGTGTCCATCACGTTGCGGCGGATGCGGCCGTTCAGGTCTTCCTGGCGCGCGATCAGGCCCAGCACCTCGCCGGCCAGCTCGTCGCTCACATCGCCCTTGAGCACCTTCTTGCCGGCCAGCTCCAGCTCGTCATAGATGTCTTCCAGCGTGTCGGCCGAATATTCCGCGTCGGCGTCGAAGAGCTTGAGCAGCACTTCCTTCGCATCCTCGATCAGCCCCGGCGCCCGGCGCGCACGCAGGCGCAGCAGGCGAAACACCGGCACGTCCTCGTCGTGGATCGAGAACAGCACGCCGCGGCTGCGCAGTTCGGTGTTGTGCTGGTTCAGGATGAAGGCCACGCGCACCGAGCGCGGGTCTTCCTCGTCGGCGATCAGGAAGTCGGAGCGGATGTGCAGCTCGCCGTTGTCTTCTTCATAGAAGCGCGCCGATTCCTCGATGTCCTCGTCCATCGCGTCTTCCGGAATGGACAGGCCGTAGTACTGCTTGACCCAGCGCTTTTCTTCCAGCGTGGGCGACTCGAGGTCCACCCAGATCGGCTGGAACTTGGAGAGCTCTTCCAGGGCCTCGATTTCTTCCTGGACGAGGCGCCCGTTGGCGAGCGTGAAGATGTTGAGCATGTGGGCTCACTCCCGGGTGATGGAAACGTCTGATGGATGCGGGGGGAGATGTGCGGGGCGCTTTCAACCGCCCCCCGGCACCCATCGCGTCGATCCGATGGCCGTCAGCAGGGAGTTGAAAGCTGCCGAGACGGGCAGATTTCCAAGGCCGTAACTCCTGTAAAAACGACGGGCGCGATTATGTCATCGCTCTCTTGCGGGCGACTTTCGGCTGCGATGCCGAACGGCCGCGAGCTGGATGGATGTACAGTTGCGGGCTGTGAGCGCCATGCCCGTCCTTGCCGAAGAACCCGCCAACCGCCTGGACGAGGCCCTGTCGCAGCTCAACGAGGCGCAGCGCACTGCGGTGTTGCACGGCGTGGAGTCCGAGAAGGCAGCGGCTGATGTCGGCCCGCTGCTGATCGTCGCCGGCGCAGGCTCCGGCAAGACCAGCACCCTGGCGCATCGCGTGGCCTGCCTGATCGCCAAGGGCGCCGATCCGCAGCGGCTCCTGCTGCTGACCTTTTCGCGCCGCGCCGCGCAGGAGATGTCGCGGCGCGCCGGCCACGTGCTGGCCAAGGTGCTGGGGTTGGGCTCGCAGACGCCGCCTTCGCTGCCCTGGGCCGGCACCTTCCACGGCATCGGCGCGCGGCTGCTGCGCGACTACGCCTTGCAGCTCGGGCTGGCCGAGAATTTCACCATCCACGACCGCGGCGACGCGGAAGACCTGATGGGCCTGGTGCGCCACGATCTGGGCCTCACGGGCACCGAAAGGCGCTTTCCGCTCAAGAGCACCTGCCTGTCGATCTACTCGCGGGTCGTCAACACGCAGGGCAGCCTGCAGCAGGTGCTTGGCGAGGCCTTCCCCTGGTGCGCCGAATGGGAGCCGCAGCTCAAGCAGCTCTTCGGCGCCTATGTCGAGGCCAAGCAGGAGCAGAACGTGCTCGACTACGACGACCTGCTGCTGGGCTGGCACGAGATGATGGGCGAGCCCACGCTCGCGGCGCAGCTGTCCGGGCGCTTCGACCACGTGCTGGTGGACGAATACCAGGACACCAATCGGCTGCAGGCGTCGATCCTGCAGCGCCTCAAGCCCGACGGCCGCGGCCTGACCGCGGTGGGGGACGACGCGCAGTCCATCTATTCGTTTCGCGGTGCAACGGTGCGCAACATCCTGGATTTCCCGTCGCAATTCAGCCGAACCGCGCGCATCGTCACCCTGGAGCGCAACTACCGCTCCACGCAGCCGATCCTCGACGTGTCCAACACGCTCATCGCGGCGGCCGGCGAGCGCCATGCCAAGCGGCTGTGGACCGACAAGCCCTCCGCCGGCCGGCCCCAACTGGTGCTGGTGCCCGACGAGGCGCAGCAGGCGCGTTGGGTGGCCGACAAGGTGCTGGCGCATCGCGAGGGGGGCCTCCGGCTCAAGTCGCAGGCGGTGCTGTTTCGCACCTCCAGCCACAGCGCCGCGTTGGAGCTCGAACTGGCGCGGCGCAACATCCCCTTCGTCAAGTTCGGCGGGCTCAAGTTCCTCGAGGCTTCGCACGTCAAGGACCTGCTGGCGATGCTTCGCTTTGCGCAGAACCCCAAGGGGCGGCAGGCGGGCTTTCGGGTGGTGCAGCTCATGGCCGGGGTGGGGCCTGCCACGGCAGCGCGCCTGCTGGACGCCATGGACACAGCCGGCGACCCCGGCGCGGCACTGCAGGTGTTCGAGCCGCCGGCAGCGGCGCGCGAGCAATGGAGCGATTTCGCCGCCGCTTATGCCAGCCTGCAATCCGGGCAGGCGGCCTGGCCGGCCGACGCCGAACTGGCGCTGCGCTGGTACCTGCCGCACCTGGAGCGCCTGCATGAAGACGCCGCCGTGCGCCGCGCCGACGTGGAGCAATTGGTGCGGCTGGCGGCCGGCTACGCCAGTCGCGA
>JAFECZ010000592.1 GCA_018241905.1 Pseudomonadota bacterium | reverse complement strand
AGGTTCTGACTGTCGACCAGGGCAACACGGTTGCCGAGGCCTTCGCGGTCAAGGATGGCCGCTTCCTGAAGGTCGGCACGCGGGCGGAGGTCGAGCGCCATGTCGGTAGAGAGACAGTGGTGGTCGATCTGGCCGGCCGCACCGTCGTGCCCGGCTTGAGCGACGGGCATCTGCACGGCGTGGGCGGCGGGCCCGGCATCGACCTGTCGCGCACGCGCTCGATCAACGACCTCTTGGAAGTGGTGCGCCAGGCCGTCGCCAAGGCAGCACCGGGCGACCTGATCCAGAGCAACTCGGACTGGCACGAGGCCCAGTTGCAGGAAGTGCGCATGCCCACCATCGACGAACTGGATTCGGTGGCCCCGGCCAATCCGCTGGTGCTGCACCGGGGCGGCCTGACGGCCATGCTCAACACGGCCGCCCTGAACAAGTGGCACATCGACGCGAACACCGTTTCGCCGCCTGGCGGGCTCATCCAGAAGGACGGGACGGGCAAGTTGACGGGCATGCTGATCAACAACGCGCGCTCGCTCATGACGCTGCCGCCTCCGCCGAAGTTCGACACCGCGGCGCTGGAGGAAATGCAGCGCAAGCTCAGCTCGCTGGGCATCACCAGCATCCGCGTGCCGGGCATGTTCACCGGAACGGACGTGCCCACCGCCTACGGGCTGATCCGGCAGTTGCAGTCGCAGGGCAAGCTCAACGTGCGCTTTCAACTGCTGCTGAACTCGATGGCGCCCGTAAGCACCGTGGCGGAGGTCCAGAACATCATCGCCTCGGCCAAGATGCCGCCCGGAGAGGGCGACGCGTGGGCGCGCGTCTGGGGCGCCAAGACCTCGGTCGACGGCGGCTTCGAAGGCGGCTTCATGTCGCGGCCCTATAGCGAACCCTACGGCAAGGGTGGGACCTTCTTCGGGCTGCCCCTGGTGTCGGCGCAGGCCCACGAGGACGTCGCAAGCGAGTGGGCCCGCAACAAGTACCGGGTGGCCGTGCACGTGGTGGGCGATGCCGCCCTCGACCAGGTGCTGACGGCGTGGGAGCATCTGGACCAGGCCCATCCGGGCACCGTGAGGGGCTGGACCATCGAGCATGCCTTCGTGGTGCGCGAGGAGCAGCTGGCCCGCATCAAGGCGCTGGGCCTGAACCTGTCGGTGCAGGCGCATCTCTATGTTGCCGCGCCCGTGCTGTCGAACTACTGGGGGCATGATCGGGCGGAGCACGTGACGCCGGTCAAGACCTTCATGGACCACGGCTTCCAGCTCACCGGAGGAACAGATTCCGGCAACATGCCCGTCAACCCCTTCTGGGCGATGTACCACTTCATCACCCGCGACACCATCAATGCGGGCGTCTATGGGCCGGACGAGCGAGTGAGCCGCACCGACGTGCTGCGCATGTTCACCATCAACTATGCCCAGCTGAACGGAGAAGCTGCCACGAAGGGGTCCATCGAGGCGGGCAAGGTGGCCGATTTCGTCGTGCTGTCGAGCGACTACCTGGGCATTCCGGAGCAGGAGATCGAGAACCTGAGCGCGGTCGCGACCTATGTCGATGGACGCGAGGTCTATCGAAGCCCCGACCTGACGGTGGCGCACCGGTAATGGCGTGCGGCACTGCGCTCTCCGGCGGCCCAGCAGCGCGTCCGCTATCGCTGCAGATCCTCGGCGCAGTCCGGCCAGAAGCAGCCCGTGGCAAGGATGCCGGTGAGCAGCCGCGGTATCAGACGCGCGTTGCCCGGGCCAGGTAGGTCACTTCTGGATGGAAATCCAAAGCGTGACCTACCGGTGCAACCGTAGCGCGACATTACTTGGTCAGGCGCATCTCGTACTCTCCGGCGGGCATCGTTGCCACGATCGTGTTGTGCCCTGCCTTGACCACTAGCTCGCCATTTGACAGGGACATGAGAATCCAGTCGATGTTCGAGGGGCCATAGCTACCGGAAGGCGAGCCGTTGGGGTAGTACACGGTGTAGTCGAGATCCATGTGCAAGACGCACCATGACTTGCCAGTCGCGACGTAGTTCTGGTATTCATAGATCCGCGCCAATCTGGTCCCGGTGGGGACGAACGTGGAATACATGGCGCCCGGGGTGCGATTGTCCGCAGCCTCGTCGACAGACCAGGTGCTTGCACCGGAGAAGTGATATGTACCTTTGGGTGGTGCATAGTCAGACGCAGAATTCGACGCAGGATTGGCTGCATTCCAGGTTCCCCCGCCAGCGGTCAGCGCATCCCACCACTGGCTGCAGCTCGCAGACTCCGTGAGCGTTGCACCGCCGGTCGATTGCGTCTTGGGCTTGAAGGTCCTCTGGCCGATCGAGGGGCTATCGACAATGAAGTTGTCACCAGCCTTGGTGAGGGTAGCCTTTTCGCGCCCGACGCTCTGAAGCACCCCATTGACCTCTGCCGGCACAGCGACCTGGCCGGTGCACGAGGTATCCGTGCAGGTAATGTCGTCGACGTAGAGGCTTCCAACCCCAAAAATCGAGGTGTTGGTCCCGAAGATCGATGAGCCAAGATCGGTGATCTTGAGCGTATTGCCAGAAGACTCGACAGTGAGACCGTCGATGTCTGCAAAAGCTCCGTCCAGCGCGAAATTGAGGGTCGTGCCGATCGGGTCCTTGAGGAATTCGCTGACGCCTCCACCCTGGTTGCCGCCGCCGCCTCCGCCACAGGCTGTCAAGGCAGCTGTTGCGCACAGTGCGATCGCAATATTTCGAAGTTTCATTTCACAGTTCCGAGATGCACCCAGAAGCTTTGGGCGAGGGCAATGTAGGGGCCAGGCAATCCGTTACAAATACCTTGACCCAAGGGGTTTACGGCAAGAAACGCTTCTGATAGAGCATTGCCACTCCGCTGCCCTGGGCCACCGTACGGTCAAGGAGCGGGCGCGGCGACAATGCCTCCATGACAAAAGGCAAGCGCATCTCGGCAGACATCGGCCAT
>JAFECZ010000591.1 GCA_018241905.1 Pseudomonadota bacterium | reverse complement strand
GGCTTTTCACTTCGCTGCGCGCCGTGCAACTCCGCCCCCCAAGGGGGAGGCACGGACCGCCTTGGGGCGGCCCGGCGGCGTCCGCATCGCCTCCGCTAACGCCGAATCCAAGCATTCGCTTTCGCACGAAACTACTTGTATAGACAACTTACGAACATGAACACTACGACTGTCACACTCGATCCCGGCCACGTGAACCTGGCCCTGCTGCGCCGCATCCACGCCGGCGGCGTTCAACTGCAGATGGCGGCCTCTACCGCCGAAGGCCTGCTGGCCGCGCAGGCAGCGGTGCAGCGCATCGTGGACCACGACGAAGTGGTCTACGGCATCAACACCGGCTTCGGCAAGCTCGCCAGCACCAAGATCGGCAGCGACCACCTGGCCGAGTTGCAGCGCAACCTGGTGCTCTCGCACAGCGTGGGCACGGGCGAGCCCATCGATGCGGCCGTGGTGCGCCTCATTCTTGCCACCAAGGCCGTGAGCCTGGCGCGCGGCCACTCGGGCGTGCGGCCCGCGCTGGTCGAGGCGCTGCTCAAGCTGTTCAACGCGGGCATCACGCCCGTGATCCCGTGCAAGGGTTCGGTGGGCGCCTCGGGCGACCTGGCGCCGCTGGCGCACATGGCCTGCGTGCTGATCGGCGAGGGCGAGGCCTTCACCGCCGAAGGCAAGCGCGTGAGCGGCCGCGAAGCGATGAAGCTGGTCGGCTTGGAGCCGATCGTGCTCGGCCCCAAGGAAGGCCTGGCGCTGCTCAACGGCACGCAGGTGTCGACCGCCTTCGCGCTGGCCGGCCTGTTCGGCGCGGAGAATGTGTTCGCCTCGGCGCTGATGTCGGGCGCGCTGTCGATCGAAGCCATCCAGGGTTCGATCAAGCCATTCGACGCGCGTATCCATGCCGCGCGCGGCCAGGCCGGCCAGATTGCAGTGGCCGCCGCCGTGCGCGCAGCGCTCGACGGCAGCGCGATCATTCCCTCGCATCCCGACTGCGGCCGCGTGCAAGACCCTTATTCCATCCGCTGCATTCCGCAGGTGATGGGCGCATGCCTGGACAACCTCTCGCACGCCGCCCGCGTGCTGGTCATCGAAGCCAATGCTGCATCCGACAACCCGCTGGTGTTCACCGACACCGGCGAGGTGATTTCCGGCGGCAACTTCCACGCCGAGCCGGTGGCCTTTGCGGCCGACATCATCGCGCTGGCCGTGAGCGAGATCGGCGCCATCACCGAGCGCCGCCTGGCGCTGCTGCTGGACACGGGCCTGTCGGGCCTGCCGCCCTTCCTGGTGCATGACGGCGGCCTCAACTCCGGCTTCATGATCGCGCAGGTCACGGCCGCCGCGCTGGCCGCCGAGAACCAGTGCCTGGCCAACCCCAGCAGCGTGACCAGCCTGCCCACCTCGGCCAACCAGGAAGACCACGTGTCGATGGCAACGTACGCCGGCCGCCGCCTGCAGGACATGGTGCGCAACACCGCAGTCATCGTCGGCATCGAAGCCATGGCCGCCGTGCAGGGCATCGAGCTCAAGCGCACGCCCACCAGCCTGCGCAGCTCCAAGCCGGTGGAAGCCGAGATCGCACGCATCCGCGAGAAGGTTGCCTTCATGCAGCGCGACCGCTACCTTGCCCCCGATATCGAGGCCATGCAGCAATGGGCGCTGCGAGCCGACCTGCCTGCCGCACTGCGCGACTTCCTGCCCAGCCACGCCTGAACTGAACCCTAGGAGACCCGTCACATGAACGCACCCGAGAAATCCTTCGTCGCCCAGGCCGCTGCCGTGGGCACCCGCCACGACCCCAGCCGCAAGATCGCGGCGCCCACCGGCACGCAACTGTCGTGCAAGAGCTGGCTCACGGAAGCGCCCTTCCGCATGATCCAGAACAACCTGCACCCCGACGTGGCCGAGCGGCCTGAAGACCTGGTGGTGTACGGCGGCATCGGCCGCGCCGCGCGCAACTGGGAGTGCTTCGACCAGATCCTGGCGTCGCTGAAAGACCTGGAAGCCGACGAGACGCTGCTGGTGCAGTCGGGCAAGCCCGTGGGCGTGTTCAAGACGCACGAGAACGCCCCGCGCGTGCTGCTGGCCAACTCCAACCTGGTGCCCAAGTGGGCCAACTGGGAGCACTTCAACGAGCTGGACCGCAAGGGCCTGTTCATGTATGGCCAGATGACCGCCGGCAGCTGGATCTACATCGGCAGCCAGGGCATCGTGCAGGGCACCTTCGAGACTTTTGTCGAAGCCGGCCGACAGCACTACAACAACGACCTCGCCGGCCGCTGGGTGCTCACCGCCGGCCTGGGCGGCATGGGCGGCGCGCAGCCGCTGGCCGCCACGCTGGCCGGCGCCTGCTCGCTGAACATCGAGTGCAACCAGACCAGCATCGACTTCCGCCTGCGCACCCGCTACGTGGACAAGCAGGCCAAGGACATCGACGACGCGCTGGCGCTCATCAAGCACCACACCGAGCGCAAGGAAGCTGTTTCCATCGCGCTGCTGGGCAACGCCGCAGAAATCCTGCCCGAGCTGGTCAAGCGTGCGAAGGCGGGCGGTCCCAAGCCCGACATCGTGACCGACCAGACCTCGGCGCACGACCTGATCCACGGCTACCTGCCCATGGGCTGGACCATCGGCGAGTGGAAGGCCGCCATGGCCGACCCGGGCCAGCATGCCACGCTGAAGAAGGCCGCCGCGCAAAGCTGCAAGGTGCATGTGCAGGCCATGCTGGACTTCCACGCCATGGGCGTGCCCACGGTGGACTACGGCAACAACATCCGCCAGGTGGCCTTCGACGAAGGCTTGCAGAACGCCTTCGACTTCCCCGGCTTCGTGCCGGCCTACATCCGGCCGCTGTTCTGCGAGGGCAAGGGCCCGTTCCGCTGGGTGGCGCTGTCGGGCGACCCCGAAGACATCTACAAGACCGACGCCAAGATCAAGGAGCTGTTCCCCAACAACAAGCA
>JAFECZ010000590.1 GCA_018241905.1 Pseudomonadota bacterium | reverse complement strand
CCGACAGCCTGTGGGGCGACCTCAACGGCCAGCTGGCCGCGCTGGAGCTGGGCGCCAGGCGGCTGGACGGCCTGCTCGACGAATACGGCGACGCGCCGGTGCTGCAGGCGCTGGGCGAGCTGCGCTCGCGCGCCCTCAAGCTCATGCGCGCGCACATCGCCTCGCTGCCCGACGGGCGCTACAGCTTCGAGGACGTGCTGGACAACGACGGCATCGGCCGCGAACCGCTGACCATCGCGCTGGACATGACGGTGCAGGGCGAGCGCCTCACGCTCGACTTCTCGCGCAGCTCGCCGCAGTGCGCGGGGCCGGTCAACATCTCGCGCGCCACGGCGGTGGCGGCCTGCTACGTGGCGCTCAAGCACCTCTTCCCGGACGTGCCGGCCAACGCGGGCGTGCTCGACGCGGTGGAGTTCGTCATTCCGGACCGGCTGGTGATCAGCGCCGAGCGCCCGCGCCCGGTGGGCGGCTACACCGAGACCATCCTGCGCATGATCGACGTGATCTTCAGCGCGGCCGCCAAGGCCGACCCGGCGCGGGCGGTGGCGCAGGCCTACGGCACCATCAATGCGCTGTCCATCGCCGGCCACCGCAGCGATGCGGGCCGCGAAGGCCAGCGCTGGGTGATGTTCAGCTTCTTCGGCGGCGGCCACGGCGGGCACTCGGCCGGCGACGGCCTGGCGCACGGCAACGCACCCATTTCCACGGCCACCATCCCGCCGCTGGAGATCCTGGAGGCAGCCTACCCCGTGCGCTTCACCGAATGGGCCCTGCGCCCCGACTCGGGCGGCGACGGCGAGCACCGGGGCGGGCTCGGCGCGGTGTACGAGATCGAGCTGCTCGAGAAGAACGCCGAGGTCTTCGTGTTCGGCGAGCGCGGCAGCTCGCCGCCCAAGGGCATCGCCGGCGGCGGGGAGGGCGCGCTCAACGTCTTTCGCTACCAGAACGAAGGGCAGTGGCAGGTGCCGCCCATGGTTTCCAAGATGCGCGGCATCCGGCTGGTGCAGGGCGAGCGCGTGCGGCTCGAGACCCCGGGCGGCGGCGGCTGGGGCGACCCGGCGCGGCGCAGTGCGGCGCAGCGCGAGGCCGACCGTGCCATGGGCTACGTGAGCGACGACAACAGGAAGAGCAAGCAATGAGTTCAGCAGCAGCAAACAAGGCGCCGGCCTCGCTGGTCGTCGGCGTGGACGTCGGCGGTACCTTCACCGACCTGTTCGTGCTCGACGAGGCCCAGGGCACGGCGCGCATCGTCAAGGTGCCCTCCACGCGCGGCGAAGAGGCGCGCGGCTTCATGAACGGCGTGGCGCGCGTGGCCGATTCGGCCGGCGCCATCGGCACCATCGTGCACGGCACCACCGTGGGCACCAACGCCCTGCTGGAGCGCAAGGTGGCGCGCACCGGCATCATCACCACGCGCGGCTTTCGCGATGTGCTGGAGATGCGCCGGCGCGACCGCCCGCAGACCTGGGGCCTGCGCGGCAGCTTCCTGCCCGTGGTGCCGCGCGACCTGCGCCGCGAGGTGGACGAGCGCGTGCTGGCCGACGGCACGGTGCACACCGAGGTCGACCTGGAGCAGGTGCGCGAGCAGGCCCGCGCGCTGCTGGAGGCCGGCTGCGATGCGGTCTGCGTGTTCTTCATCAACACCTACGCCAATCCGGTGAACGAGCGGCGCGCGGTGGAGGCGGTGCGCGCGCTGTGGCCCAACCCGCACGTGACGGCGGCCAGCGAGGTGCTGCCCGAGATCCGCGAGTTCGAGCGCTGCTCCACCGCCACGCTCAACGCCGCGCTGCAGCCCGTGGTGGGCAGCTACCTGGAGCGGCTCGAAGGCGACCTGCGCACGCAGGGCTTCGGCGGCGAGTTGCTGGTGGTGCAGAGCAACGGCGGCGTGATGTCGCGCAGCACGGCGGGCGAACTGCCGGTGCGCACCGCGCTGTCGGGCCCGGCGGCGGGCGTGATCGCCTGCGCGGAAATCGCAAGGGCGGCGGGCTATCCCAATGCGATCACCGGGGACATGGGCGGCACGTCCTTCGACGTGTCGCTGGTGGCGGGCGGCGAGGCGGCGCTGGCCGCGCAGACGGCCATCGAGTTCGGCATGGTGATCCGCTCGCCCATGATCCAGATCGAGACCATCGGCGCGGGCGGCGGCTCCATCGCCTCGGTGGATGCCAGCGGCATGCTGCAGGTGGGCCCCGAGTCGGCCGGCAGCGTGCCGGGCCCGGCCTGCTACGGCCGCGGCAACATGCGGCCCACCGTGACGGACGCCAACGTGCTGCTGGGCCGCATCGCGGCCGACCGTCCGCTGGGCGGCGGGCTGCTCGCCGCGCTCGATGCGGACAAGGCGCGCGAGGCCATCGAGACCCACGTGGCCAGGCCGCTGGGCATCGACGCGATGGCGGCGGCAGAAGCCATTCTCACGGTGGCGAATGCGCGCATGGCCGGCGCCATCCGCCTGGTGTCCATCGAGCGCGGCCACGATCCGCGCCGCTTCGCCTACATGCCCTTCGGCGGCGGCGGCGCGCTGCATGTGTGCGCCATGATGCGCGAGGTGGGCGTGGGCACCGGCATCGTGCCGCGCTACCCGGGCGTCACGTCCGCGCTGGGCTGCGTGATCGCCGACATGCGGCACGATGCGGTGCAGACCATCAACCGCCCGCTGGACGAGCTCGACGTGCAGGCGCTGCGCGAGCGCATCGCTGAACTCTCCGAGGCCTGCCAGCAGCGGCTGGACTCGGCCGGCGTGCGCTTCGACGGCGTGCGCGAGGTGGTGGCGCTGGACATGCTCTACGCCGGTCAGACGCACACGCTGCCCGTGCCGCTGCCTGGCGGCGCGCAAGACCTGACCCGCGAGGGCATCCGCAGCGCCTTCGAGCAAGCCTACGCGGCTGCCTTCGGCCGCGTGCTGGGCGGCATCCCCATCCGCGTGATGAACCTGCGCTATGCGCGCATCGGCCAGCGCCCCAAGTTCGACCTGGCCGTGCTGGCAC
>JAFECZ010000058.1 GCA_018241905.1 Pseudomonadota bacterium | reverse complement strand
CTTTGGCGGCCACGCCAGCATCGGCGAATCGCGCTTCGATGCCACGCAAGTTCGCGAAGGGCTTTTCGAACCGCTGAAGTTCATCGAGGAAGGCCAGGCGGGCCTGTTCATGCTGCAGCCCTTCGATGCGCGCAAGGTGCCGGTGATCCTGGTGCACGGCATCGGCGGTTCGCCCCGCGACTGGTCCGAGGTGATCCGCCGGCTGGACAAGACGCGCTTCCAGCCCTGGGTGGCCTACTACCCCAGCGGCGTGTCCATCGGGCACTCCGCCATGATGCTGGACGCCGCCATCGACGAGATGGGCTATCGCCACCCCTTCGACACCTGCATCGTCGTGGCCCACAGCATGGGCGGGCTGGTCGCCATGGGCGCGCTGAACATCGCCACGCGCGAAGGGCGCGTGCCGCCGGTGCATCACCTGGTGACCATCTCGACGCCCTGGCTGGGCCACGCGGCGGCGCGGCTGGCACTCAAGGTTCCCACGCGCTCGCCCGATTCGTGGATCGACATCGCGCCCGATTCCGAATACCTGGACAACCTCCTGGACGTACCGCGCCCGCCGGGCCTGCGGCACACGCTGTTCTACGGCTACGGCAAGCCCTCGAGGTTCGTGCGCGGCAACAACGACGGGGTGGTCGCGCTCGCCAGCGTGCTGGCCGAGCCGGTGCAGGGCCAGGCGGCGTTCGTCTTCGGCTTCGACGAAGGCCATGCCTCGATCCTCGCATCCGACGCGATGCAGGAGCTGCTCGACCAGCGGCTGCGCTTCGAGCTCGAGCGCAGGCAGGCGCCCCTGGCGCCGCCGCGTTAGCTTCACCCCGACGCGCAGTGCTGCGTCTTCCATGCGATGGCGATATTCCAGCGGCCGCCTTGACATGCAGGCATTTACCTGCATATTATCGACTCACGCACCCAACACAACCGATGGACGACGCAGACAAGGTATTCAAGGCACTGGCCGACCCCTCGCGCAGAAAGTTGCTCGACCTGCTCTGCGAGAAAAACGGCCAGACGCTGGGCGAGCTGTGCGAGCACCTGGACATGGCGCGGCAGTCGGCCACGCAGCACATCGGGCTGCTCGAGGCGGCCAACCTGGTGAGCACCGTCTGGCGCGGCCGCGAGAAGCTGCACTTCATCAACCCGGTGCCGCTGCACGAGGTCTACGAGCGGTGGGTGTGCAAGTTCGAACGGCAGCGGCTCACCCTGCTGCACGACCTGAAGAAGCAACTCGAAGGAGATTGAAATGAGCCAGGAAAAGACGAGCTTCGTCTACGTGACCTACATCCGCTCGACACCCGAGAAGGTGTTCGAGGCCATCATCCAGCCCGAGATCGCGCGGCGCTACTGGGGCCACGAGAACGTGTCCGACTGGAAGCCCGGATCGGGCTGGCAGCACGTGCGCGCCGACGCGCAGCGCAAGGTCCAGCTGGTGGGCAAGGTGGTAGAGGTGACCAGGCCCACGCGCCTGGTCATCACCTGGGCCGACCCGTCGCGCGCCGACGACCCGGCCGGCCACAGCCGCGTGAGCTTCGACATCGCGCCCTACGACGAGATGGTTCGCCTGACCGTGACCCACGACGAACTCGAGGCCGGCAGCGGCATGGCCAAGGGCATCCAGCAGGGCTGGCCCATCGTGCTGTCCAGCCTGAAGTCCCTGCTCGAAACCGGGCAGGGCATCGACGTGTTCGCCAAGCCCAAGGCGGCCTGAGCACTTCGGGAGCGCGACCATGACCCAGGCCTTCGAGCGCATGCCGCCACGCTGAAGAAAGCAGCTCGCGCCTTCGCAAGTCCGCGCCCCGAATCCACTACATTTCGTCCCCAAGGCGCTGTGCGCTTCGGAACGATGAGGCAAGGATGCAAGCTGTTTCAATTCACGTGGTGGACGTGGCCAACGGCGTGGTGGCCACCGGCATGAAGGTCGAGGTACTGCGCCGCGAGCCCGGCGAGCGCGGCAAGCCCGACCAGTGGCTGCCCATGGTCAGCGGCAAGGTGGGCCGCAACGGCGTGGTGGACGGCATTGAAAGCCAGGCGCAAGCTTTCGAGCAGGGCGTGTACGAAATGCGCCTGCACGTGGGCGACTACTACCGCAAGCGCGGCCAGGAGCTGCCCGAGCCGGCCTTCATGGACGTGCAGGTGTTCCGCTTCGGCCTGGCCGACCTCAGCCACCACTACCACCTGCCGGTCAAGCTCACGCCCTGGGGCCTGTCCTGCTTCCGCGGCGCGGCCTGACCCGAGCCCCGCGCCGGCCGGCCGGCCTGCCGGTGTCCGGCTGCCATTTGCATATGCGAATTGCCCATTTCGACATGACGCCAATGCTTGGTATCGTGGCAGGCCGCATCATCCATTTCAGGAGATAACAACACCATGCGCCGCACCCTTTTCGCAGCCGCACTCGCCGCCGCGGCCTTCCTGCCCGCGCTCAGCGCCCATGCCGACCAGCTCGCCGACATCAAGAAGCGCGGCGAACTGGTGGTGGGCGTGCTGGGCACCGACGAGCCCGCCACCTTCGTGGACCCCAAGACGCGCCAGATCGTCGGCTACGAGGTCGACCTGGCCGATGCCATCGCCAGGAAGATCGGCGTGAAGCCGGTGCTCAAGCAGATCGCGGTGGCCGCGCGCATTCCCGAACTGCAGCAGGGCCACGTGGACCTGGTGGCCGCGGGCCTGACGCACAACAAGGAGCGCGAGGCGCAGATCGACTTCTCGCTCACCACCTTCGTCACCGGCCAGAAGGCCATCGTGAAGAAGAGCAGCGGCATCACCGAGCTGTCGCAGCTGGCCGGCAAGAAGGTGCTCACCATCCGCGGCGGCACGCAGGAGCCCAATGTGCGCAAGGCCGTGCCGGGCGTGGACGTGGTCACCTTCGACACCAGCCAGCAGGCCTTCCAGGCGCTGCAGCAGGGCAAGGGCGTGGGCTATGTGGACGACGAAGCGGCGCTGCTGCGCAGCTATGCCAAGCTGGGCCCGCAGAAGGCGCAGTACGAGGTGCTCAAGCAGAACCTCAGCACCGAGTCGCTGGCCATCGGCATCAAGAAGGGCGAGCCGGCACTCAAGGCCGTGGTGGACGACACGCTGCGCGAGCTCGAGAAATCGGGCGAGGCCGAGAAGATATTCTTCAAGTGGTACGGCCCCAAGACGGCCTCGGGCTTCCAGAGCCGCGACTTCCGCTTCGAGACGGACAAGATCAGCGAGTGAACCCCGGGGCCGCACGGCCCTTTCAAGCACATCGGCGCCGGCCGCCAGCGCACCGCAATGCGGCCGCCTTGGCGGCCGCATCCTTTGGCGCTTACGATGGCCGGCCCGCGCGGCGCACATGCGCCAAGCGCGCGCCGCTGCCAACGCCAATCCATGCCATCCTTCGACTACACACTGCTCTTGAGCGGGCGCTATCACGACATGCTCGTGGCGGGCCTGTGGCTGTCGCTGCAGCTGCTGGCCGCCTCCTTCGTGCTGGCGCTGCCCATTGCCATTGCGGTGGCGCTGCTGCGCCTGTCTCCCCTGCCCTGGCTGCAGCGCATCGGCTTCACCTATGTGGAAGTCATCCGCAACATCCCGCTCTTGGCGCACATGCTGTTCTGGTATTTCGGCGCGCCCGAGCTGCTGCCGACCGCGCTCAAGGAATGGCTCTATGCCGGCAACATCGAAGCGGTGAGCGCCGTCATTGCGCTGGCGCTCTACAGCGCCGCCTACATGGCCGAGGACATCCGCAGCGGCATCCGCGCCATACCTGCCGTGCAGTTCGAGGCGGGCCGCGCGCTGGGCTTCAGCTTCCTGGCCACCATGCGGCGCGTGGTGCTGCCGCAGGCGCTGCGGGTGACGGTGCCGCCGCTCATCTCGCAGACGCTCAACCTGTGGAAGAACACCTCCATCGCCACCGTGGTCGGCGTGGCCGAGCTGATGTACCAGGCCGGGCAGGTGGAAAGCGCGAGCTTTCGCAGCTTCGAATCCTTTGCGTTCGCCAGCGCGGCCTACCTGAGCGTGTCGCTCCTCATCACCGGCCTGGCCGCCTGGTACCAGCACCGCTTTCCGGTGCGCGTGGCATGACGACGAAGGCGCCGCCGCATGCTTGAAGTCATCCAGACCTACTGGCTCTACTTCCTGGTCGGGCAGTACCCCAACGGGCCGCTGGGCGGGCTGGTGCTCACCGTGCTCCTGGCCAGCAGCGCGCTGGTGCTGGCGCTGCCGCTGGGCATCGCCTTCGGCCTGGCGCGCCTGAGCCCCTGGCGCTGGCTGCGCTGGCCGGTGACGGGGCTGGTGTATGCGGTGCGCGGCGTGCCGCTCTTGATGGTGGTGTTCTGGGCCTACTTCTTCCTGCCCAGCGTGACCGGCGTGAAGACGGACCAGTTCAGCACCATGCTCATTGCGCTGGTGGTGTTCGACGCAGCCTACCTGGCCGAGATCGTGCGTGCCGGCGTGCAGGGCCTGCCGCGCGGACAGGCCGAGGCATCCCGCGCGCTGGGCCTGAGCTATGCGCGCACGATGCGGCTGGTGCTGCTGCCGCAGGCGCTGCGCAGCATGCTGCCCTCGCTGGTGAACCAGTTCGTCTCCACCATCAAGGAAACTTCGCTGGGCTACATCATCGGCCTGGCCGAGGTGTCCTTCATCACCACGCAGATCAACACGCAGGTCTTCACGCGCCCGGCCGAGGTGTACGGCGTGTTGGGAATGACCTATTTTCTGATGTGCTTCGGCCTCTCGCGCGCGGCCTACTGGCTGGAGCGCAGGCTGGCGCGGCGCAGCGTTTCGAGCACGACCAACAACAAGGCCAGCCGGGAGGTTTCCGCATGATCGAGATGCAAGGCGTCAACAAGTGGTACGGCGGCTATCACGCGCTGGTGGATATCAGCGAAAGCGTGAAGGCCGGCGAAGTGGTGGTGGTGTGCGGGCCCTCGGGCTCGGGCAAGTCCACGCTCATCCGCACGATCAACCGGCTCGAGCCGATCCAGTCGGGCCGCATCCTTGTAGGCGGCCAGGACATCCACGCACCGGGCACCGACGTGAACGCATTCCGCTCGAAGATCGGCTTTGTGTTCCAGCAGTTCAATCTCTTTCCGCACCTGTCCGTGCTGGGCAACTGCACGCTCGCGCCCATCCAGCTGCGCGGGCTGTCGCCAGCGCAGGCCGAGGAGCGCGCCATGGCCCTGCTCGAACGCGTGGGCCTGGCCGAGAAGGCGAATGCGTGGCCGTCGGAGCTTTCGGGCGGCCAGCAGCAGCGCGTGGCCATTGCGCGTGCGCTGGCCATGCAGCCGCCGCTCATGCTCTTCGACGAGCCCACCAGCGCGCTCGATCCGGAGATGGTGGGCGAGGTGCTGCTGGTCATGCGCGACCTGGCCAACGACGGCATGACCATGGTGTGCGTCACGCACGAGATGGGCTTTGCCCGCGAGGTGGCCGACCGCATCTTCTTCATGGACCAGGGCCGCGTGCTGGAACGCGCCACGCCGGCCGACTTCTTCAACCGCCCGCAGCACCCGCGCACGCGGCAGTTCCTTGCCGACATCCGCTCGCCCTTTGCGGACGCCACAGCCTGAGTTGCAAGGATATGAGCACTTCCACCCCCGCCTCTCTTCCGATCATCGATGTTGCGCCGCTGGTGGCTGCAACGCCCGAGCGCAACGCTGTGGCCGAGCGCATCGGCGCCGCGTGCCGCGAACACGGCTTCTTCTACGCCAGCGGCCACGGCGTCGACGCCGGGCTGGTGGCCAGGCTGGAAACGCTGAGCCACCGCTTCTTCGACCTGCCCGAAGAAACCAAGATGCAATGGCGCATGGCCCTGGGCGGCCGTGCCTGGCGCGGCTACTTTCCGCTGGGCGGCGAACTCACCTCCGGCCGCCCCGACTGGAAGGAAGGCCTGTACCTGGGCACCGAGCTGGGGCCCGGACACCCGCGCGTCGTGGCACGCATGCCGGTGCACGGCGCCAACCTGTTTCCGCAGGCGCCGGGCCTGGAGGATTTTCGCGAGACCATCCTCGCGTACATGGCGCAAGTAACGCAGCTGGGCCATCGGCTGATGGAAGGCATTGCCCTGAGCCTGGGCCTGCCGCCCAGCTACTTCAGCGACCGCTACACGGCCGATCCGCTCGTGCTGTTCCGCATCTTCAACTACCCCACGCAGGCCGTGCCGCAAGGCGTGGATGCGCCCTGGGGCGTTGGCGAGCACACCGACTACGGGCTGCTCACCATCCTGCACCAGGACACCGTGGGCGGCCTGGCGGTGCACACGCCGGGCGGCTGGGTCGAGGCGCCGCCGGTGCCGGGCACCTTCGTGTGCAACATCGGCGACATGCTCGACCGCATGACCGGCGGGCTGTACAAGAGCACGCCGCACCGCGTGATCCGCAACACCTCGGGGCGCGACAGGCTGTCGTTCCCGCTGTTCTTCGACCCCGACTTCGAGGCACGCGTGCAGCGCATCGAAGGCCTGGCCGGCGCCGCCGCGCTCGACGACAGCGCGCAGCGCTGGGACCGCGCCAACGTGCACGCCTTCAACGGCCGCTATGGCGACTACCTGCTGGCCAAGGTGTCGAAAGTGTTCCCGCAGCTGCGGGACGAGGTGTTGTAGGCAAGCTCGTCGTGTCATGAGCTGAAGGAGCTTCACATGCCATTCGCAGTCCGACCCGCGCGCGCCGACGAACTGGCGCATGCCGAAGAGCTGGTTGCCCGAAGCATCAACGAGCTGACCGTGCGCCACGGCTTCGGGCCCATCGCCACCTCGCGTGCGCCGCACTTCCAGGCCTTCTGCCTTCGCGACGACCCGCGCGGCGTGTGGGTGGCCGAGGACGACGGCGAGATCGCAGGCTTTGCGCTGAGCTGGGTTTGCGAGCATCTCTGGTTCCTGGCGGAGCTGTTCGTCGCGCCCGGCCGGCAAGGGCAAGGCGTCGGCAACGCGCTGATCGAGCGCACGCTGCAGCACGCGAGCGACGCCGGCACCACGGAAAAGGCCCTCATCACCTTTGCGTTCAATGTCGTGTCGCAGGGGCTGTACGTCCGGCACGGCATGCTGCCCCGCGTGCCGATCCACCTGTGCAGCGCCGAGCGCGAATCGCTGGCAGGGCGCGCCCTGGGGCCTGCGCCGCTGCGCACCACCCCCATCCGTGCAGCCGATGCCGACCTGCAGACGCTGCGGCGCATCGACATGGCGGCCCTGGGCGTTTCGCGCGAGCAGCACCACCGCTACCTGCTGGACGCGCCCGGCATGGAGGGCGTGTTCTTCGAGGATGCGGGCGAACGCATCGGCTACGCGTACATCGCCTCGGCGGGCCATGTCGGCCCGTTGGCCGTCATGCGTTCGGATGCCATGCCCGCCGCATTCACGACGGCGCTGGGCATGGCGGCGGCCGGCGAAGGCAGGCAGGTCTCCGCTTTTGTTCCGGGGCCCAGCGACGCGCTCCCGATCGCCGCCGGCCTGGGCATGCGCTTCACGCTGCCGATGGTGCTGATGTCGCAGAAGGACTTCGGCGACTGGGCCTGCTACCTGCCTCGCAATCCCGGGTTCATGTAGGTCAGGCCGCCGAGCGCAGCCACTGCGAGAAGGCGTGGATGGTCGCCTCGCGCGGGTGCCCGGGCCGGCGGATCACGTAGAAGCCGTAGCCTGGCAGGCTCAGCGGGAAGGCCTTGACCAGCGTGCCGGCGGCCAGCTCGCGCGCCACCAGCACGTCGCTGAAGATCCCGATGCCCTGGCCCGCGATCACCGCCTCGATGGCATGCAGCTCCTCGCGAAAGCTCAGGTGCTGCATGTTCTTGAAGTCCGGCACGCCGCGCCACTGCCGCGCCGCCGCGGCCAGCCATTGCTGCCAGGTGGGCGGCTCGCGGTCGGCCGGCGACCAGTAGGCGTGCACGAGCACGTGGCTTACCAGGTCTGCTGGCCGCGCCAGCCCGCCCTCCGACAGCAGGCGCGGACTGCACACCGGCCAGAAGGTGTCGCTCACCAGCGCGTCGACGATGCCCTCGGTCGGCACTGCGCGGCTGGTGGCATAGCGAATGGCAACGTCGCCGTCGCCGGCCGCCTGCAGGTCGAGCACCGCGTCGGTGCCGATCACTTCCAGCGGCACGCGCGGATGCAGCTTGCGCCAGGCGGGCAGGCGAGGCACCAGCCAGCGGCTGGCGAATGCGTTGGTGGCCGTCACGCGCAGGGGCTGCTGCTCGCCATCCCGCTTGACGGCCTCGATGGCGGTGGCAAAGCCTTCCAGCCCGCCGCGAACGGCGGGGAACAGCCGCGCACCCGCATCGGTCAGGGCCAGGGGCCGCGGCCGGCGGCGAAACAGGGCGCAGCCGCAATAGCGCTCCAGCAGGCGGATCTGGTGGCTGATGGCGGTGGGGGAAACGCACAGCTCCAGCGCGGCCTTCTTGAAGCTCATGTGCCGCGCGGCGGCGTCGAAGGCGCGCAGCTCGATCAGAGGCGGCAGCTTGTGCATGCAGTCAATGTAGATGAAAGCAGTTCACCTTCAACTGAATTCTTTGTGTTTGCGCCGGCGCCCGCTGCGAACGAAAGTCGAGGCAATTCCAAGACGAGGAGCACGCCATGCCGCTAATTGCATCCGTGGCCGAGGCCGCGGCCGACATTGCTGCCAGCTTCCGCGGGCAGCTCCTGCAACCCTCGGACGCAGGCTACGAGGACGCCCGCAAGGTCCACAACGGCCTGGTCGACAAGCGCCCTGCCCTGATCGCCCGGTGCCACGGCGTGGCCGACGTGGTGGCGGCGCTCGAACTGGCCCGACGGCTGGGCCTGGAAGTGGCGGTACGCGGCGGCGGCCACAACGTGGCGGGACGGGCGGTGATCGACGGCGGCGTGGTGATCGACCTCTCGCCCATGAAAGGCATCCGCGTCGACCCGCAGCGCAAGACGGCCTGGGCGCAGGGCGGCGTCACCTGGGGCGAGCTCAACCGCGAGACGCAGCTGCACGGCCTGGCCGTCACGGGCGGCGTGGTCTCCAGCACGGGCATTGCGGGGCTGACCCTGGGCGGCGGGCTGGGCTGGCTGATGGGCAAGCACGGGCTCGCGCTGGACAACCTGCTGGCGGTGGAGCTCGTCACGGCCGACGGCCGGGTACTGCAGGTGAACGCGCAGCACGAACCCGAGCTGTTCTGGGCGCTGCGCGGCGGGGGCGGCAATTTCGGCGTTGCCACGAGCTTCGAGTACGCCCTGCACCCGGTCGGGCCCACCATCACCGGCGGCGCACTCGTGCACTCCATCGACCGCGCCCGCGCCCTGCTGCGCTTCTTCGGCGACAGCACACGCTCGCTGCCCGACGAGCAGACGCTGTTCGCCACCCTGGCGCCTGCGCCCGACGGCTCCGGCGTGCCGGTGGCCGCCCTGGTGACTTGCCACTGCGGGCCGCTGGAAGACGGCGAAAAGGCCATGCAGCCGCTCAAGGCGTTCGCGCCGCCCGTCATGGATGCGTTGGGGCCGATGCCCTATTGCGCACTCAACGGCATGCTCGACGCCGGCTACCCCAAGGGTGCGCTCAACTACTGGAAATCCAATTTCCTTGCCGAGCTGAGCGATGCGGCCATCGACACCATGATCGATTGCTACGCCCGCTGTCCCACGCCCATGGGGCAGTTGCTGATCGAGCATTTCCACGGCGCCGTCGCGCGGCGCGACGCGAGCGACACGGCCTTTGCGCACCGGCGCGTGGGCTACAACTTTCTGGTGCTCACCCAGTGGATGCAAGCGTCGGACACCGAGGCATGCATCGCCTGGGCCCGCGACACCTTCCAGAGGATGCAGCCCTTCTTCGCCGCGGGGCGCTACGTCAACTACCTGGACAACGACGAGGCGGGCGACCCGGTGGCGGCGGCCTACGGCCCCAACTACCGGCGGCTGCAGCAGGTCAAGGCCCGGTTCGATCCGACGAACTTCTTCCGCATGAACCAGAACATCCGCCCGCTGGCGTGATTGCAAGCCAGGCCTGCAGGCGCCCGCAGGCCTGGAAAACAGGCTGAATTGATCTGACACACATTCCGTCTCCCGCCACGGGTTAACCCGCGGAACGCCTGGGCAAGGTCTTGCCTACACTGCTTGTATGCAAGCAATCGAATAACTTGCATACAACTTTCAAGACCGGAGACAACCCATGTTCCGCTTTGCCAAATCCCTCTTCGGACAGGTCGTGATCGCGCTCGTATTGGGCGTGGCGCTCGGCCTGTTCTTCCCTGAATTCGCCGCCAAGCTCAAGCCGCTGGGCGACGGTTTCATCAAGCTGATCAAGATGATCATTCCGCTGCTGGTGTTCTGCGTGGTGGTGCACGGCATCGCCGGCGCGGGCGACCTGCGGCGCGTGGGCCGCGTCGGCGTGAAGGCGCTGATCTACTTCGAGGTGCTCACCACCATCGCGCTGGGCCTGGGCCTGGTGCTGGGCTTCGTGTTCCACCCCGGCACGGGCATGAACGTGGACCCGAGCAAGCTCGACGCCTCGGGCCTGTCTGCCTATGCCAGCAACGCCGACAAGCTCACCAGCGGCGGCACGGTGGACTTCATCATGAAGCTCATCCCCACCACCGTGGGCGACGCCTTCGCCAAGGGCGACGTCCTGCAGGTGCTGGTGTTCGCGGTGCTGTTCGGCTGCGCCCTCACCCTTCTGGGCGAGCGCGGCAAGCCGGTGGCCACCTTCGTGGATGCGCTGTCGCTCATCCTGTTCAAGATCATGGGCATCGTCATCAAGCTGGCGCCGCTGGGCGTGCTGGGCGCCATCGGCTTCACCGTGGGGCAGTACGGCATCGGCTCGCTCAAGCAGCTGGGCATGCTGGTGCTGCTGTTCTACGTGGCGGTGATCCTGTTCGTTTCCGTGGTGCTGGGCATCGTGATGCGGCTGTCGGGCCTGAGCCTTTTCAAGCTGCTGCGCTACCTGCGCGAAGAACTGGCCATCGTCTTCGCCACCACCTCGTCGGACGCGGTGCTGCCGCAGATCATGGCCAAGCTGCGCCGCATGGGCATCGGCGACTCCACCGTGGGCCTGGTCATTCCCACTGGCTACTCGTTCAACCTCGACGCTTTCTCCATCTACATCACGCTGGCCGCGGTGTTCATCGCGCAGGCCACCAACACGCCGGTCTCGATGGCCGACCTGCTGACCATCCTGGCCATTGCGCTGGTCACCTCCAAGGGCGCGCACGGCGTGCCGGGCTCGGCCATCGTGGTGCTGGCGGCCACGCTGCATGCCATTCCGGCCATTCCGGCCATCGGCCTGGTGCTGGTGCTCTCGGTCGACTGGTTCATGGGCATCGCCCGTGCGCTGGGCAACCTGATCGGCAACTGCGTCGCCACCGTGGCCATCGCCTCGTGGGAAGGCGACATCGACCGCGAACGGGCCCGCGCCGTGCTCGACGGCACCCATTCGCCCGAGGACGAGCCCCTGGCCGAGCCCGATTCGCCGGTGGCCGCCGCGCACGGCGGTGCGGTTGTGGCTGCCGCTGCAGCCCCCCACGGCATGCACTGATACGCTCAGGCCATGCCCACCCCGACGGAAATCAGCCCCACCACCATTGCCGAGCGCGTGGTCGAAGCCATCCTGGCCCAGAAGCTCGCGCCCGGCGAGCGCCTGGGCGAGCAGCAGCTCGCAGAGAACTTCGGCGTGAGCCGCACCATGGTGCGCGAGGCGCTGATGCAGCTGCAGGCACGCGGCTTCGTGGCGGTGCAGTCGCGGCGCGGCTGGTTCGTGGTGGAGCCTTCGGTGGAAGAAGCGCGCGACGCCTTCTCGGCCCGCCGCATCGTCGAGGCCGGGATCCTGGCCGAGGCAGGCCGCCCCCTGTCGAAGGTGATCCGCAAGCTGCGCGAGCACATTGCCGACGAGAAGCGCGCCATTGCCGGCGCCGACGCCGCCACCCGCGCCTTCCTGCTGGCCGACTTCCACGTCTGCCTGGCCGACCAGATGGGCCACCGCCTGCTGGTGGACGTGCTGCGCGACCTCACGGCGCGCACCACGCTGGCGGCCACGCTCTACCAGTCCACGCACGAGGCCAGCGAGTCGTGCGCCGAGCATGCGGCCATCGTCGCCGCGCTCGAAGACGGCGACACGGCCAGGGCGCGCGAGCTCATGCTGGACCACATCGGCAACGTGGAGCAGGCGCTGGAAGTCGAAGTGCCCGTGCGGCCCGGCGCCGACGAGCGGCTGCGCGCCACGCTGGCACCGGTGGCGCTGCCGACCCGCCACGGCGCCCGCTGAACCGTGGACCTGCGCACCCTGCGCTACTTCATCGCCGTGCTGGAAGCCGGCAGCCTGTCGCGCGCGGCCGGCAGCCTCTACATTGCGCAGCCCGCGCTCACCGCGCAGATCAAGAAGCTCGAAGGCGAGCTGGGCGTGCAGCTGTTCGAGCGCTCGCATGCGGGCGTTACGCCCACGCCGGCCGGGGTGCAGCTGTACGACGACGCGCGGCGGCTGCTCAGCGATGCGGATGCGGTGCGCGAGCGCATCCAGCGCCTGCCCCAGGGGCCCGAGGGCTCGGTCGTGGTGGCGCTGCCCTTCCTGCTCGCATCGCTGCTCATGGGGCCGGTGCTGGCGGCCATGAAGAAATCGCACCCGCGCATTCGCGTGTTCGTGCACGACGACCTGAGCCTGGGCGTGAAGAAGGCCATGCTCGACCGGCGCGCCGACGTCGGCCTCCTGGTCGACGCGCCGCAGGTGGAAGGCCTGCAGTGCCAGCCGCTGGTGCGCGAGGCCATGTTCTTCTGCGGCCACGACGTCGACGGTGCGGTGGCCAGGATGCTCCACCAGCCGGCGGCCAAAGCCAAGGGCAAGGCGGCTCGAAAAAGCGCCGCGCCGGCGCCGCGCCCGGAGATCGACTTTGCCGACGCGGTCGCGCAGCCGCTGGTGCTGCAGTCGCGCCGCTTCGCCATCCGGCGCAGCGTGGAAGACGCCGCCGCGGCGCTGGGCCTGCCGCTGAACATCGCGCACGAGCAGGACTCCACCCGCGTGATCCGCTCGCTCTACCTCAGCGGCGCGGGCTTCACCTTCACCCCGGCGTGCGCGCTGCACGACCAGCCGGCGCCGCGTCCCAGCTGGGTGGTGGCGCGCGTCACGCGGCCCGACCTGCATCGCACCTATTCGCTGGCCACGCAGGCAGGCAGGCCGGTGGATGCGGCCACGCAAGTGGTCATGGATGCGCTGGTGCAGGAAATGAAGCAGATGATCCAGACCGGCGACTGGGAAGCCGAATGGCTGGGCCCAAGGAGCAAGGCCGACGCGTGAAGACCGTCCGCGGCCTGCCGTTGTGTAGTGAAATGCACTCGCATGGACCTGGACCGCACCTTTCATGAGCTGATCGCCGGCCGGCTCGAGAGCTTCGAATTGCAAAGCCTGCCCGCGCCCGATTCGCGCCGGGCCGCCGTGGCGCTGGCCCTCATCGAGGAGGGCACGGGCGCGGCGCTTCCCGGCATCGAAGCCCCCGCCGAATGGAGCCGCAGCGCCGCGGTGCTGTTGACGCGGCGCTCGGAACAGTTGCGCAAGCACCCCGGCCAATGGGCGCTGCCGGGCGGAAGCATCGACGAGGGCGAATCGCCCGAGCAGGCGGCATTGCGCGAACTGCACGAGGAAGTCGGCCTGCGCCTGGAGCAAAGCGCCATCCTCGGTCGCCTGGACGATTTCGTGACCCGCTCGGGGTTTGCCATCACGCCCGTGGTGGTGTGGGCGGGCGAGGCACGCCAGCTCGTGCCCAACCCGCAAGAAGTCGCGAGCATCCACCGCATTCCGGTGAGCGAGTTCATGCGGGCAGACGCGCCTTGGCTCGACCCCATCGAGGACAGCGAGCAACCCGTCCTGCGCATGCCCGTGGGCCTGACGTGGATCGCCGCGCCGACGGCGGCCTTTCTCTACCAGTTTCGGGAAGTGTGCATCGCCGGGCGGACCACGCGCGTTGCCCACTTCGAGCAACCGATGTTTGCGCGGCAGTAGTTGCGGTGCCCCGCCGGCACGCGCGGCCTCAGTTCGGCCGCGCGCCGCGCGTCTCCGAAGGCCGCTCGCCGAAGCGCGCCTTGTACTGCGCCGCAAAATGGCCCAGGTGCAGGAAGCCGTATTTCTGCGCCACTTCGCGCACGCCGCCTGCGCCGATGCCGGCAGATGCCGAAAGTTCGGCCCGCACCTTGTCCAGCCGCAGTTCGCGCAGGAACTCCATGGGCCCCTGCCCGGCGTGCTGGCGAAACGCCACTTGCAAGGCCCGTGCGCTGCACCCGACTTCGCGGCAGACGTCGGCCAGCGACAGGGGCTGGTGCGCATGCGCCGCCATGTATTCCTGCGCCCTGCGCACCACGCGGGGCAGCAGGCTGCGCTGGGCCTCGCCCGCCAGCGCGCTCGAATAGTTGTGCCGCGCCGACATGAGCAGGCTCGACATCAGGTATTCCTCCGCATGCTCGGCCAGGCGCCCACCCGACTGCAGCGCGTTGCCCGCATCGAGCGTGAGCTGCAGGTAGTCGACGAAGTGCACCACCGGCGCCAGCGCGGGGTTGTCCAGCGGCACGCCGAGGTCGAACACCAGTTGCTGCCGCACGGGCGCCTGCAGCAGCGCCTCGAGCCGCGAGAGCATGGCGCGGCGGGCCAGCCGCACGATCAGGTGCGGGCTGTCGTCGGCCCAGCGCATCGACAAGGGCTCGGTGGGCGAAGGCAGCGACGCCAGGCGGGGGGACGCATCCACCTGCTGCGCGCCGCAGCGGATCTCGGCGCCGCCGCGCAGCGGAATCTGCAGCAGGAAGAAGTCCTGCAAATAACCCGGGTCGATCTGCACGCCCGGACCGTACTGCACGTAGTTCAGGCTCACGTCCCGGTGCAGGCGTGCGCTGTGGTGGCAGGCGTCCAGCTCGCTGTGCGGGCGCAGCATGACCAGCTTGTGCGGGCAGAACACCCGGGCCACGCTTTCGCGGGCCTCGTCCATGTCGTGGCTCTCGAAAAGCCGGTAGCGCTGCAGCGGCAGCCGAGGGGTCGTGGCGGTTTCCATGGGACTGCGGCAACGTAGCAAAAACCGCCCCCGCCCACAATTCGGGCCAGCCCTTTGACGAAAGCTGCGCGCCACGGACAGCGCCTGCGTTTGCGGGATCAGCCAATGGCCTGCCCGAGCCTAACGTTCGCCTCACAGGCCAACCCCGGCCTGCCCGATCAACCGAGGAGAGCAAGCGTCATGTTCAAGGGACTCGAGGGCAAGAGCGCCATCGTCACCGGTGGCTCCACACTGATAGGCGCCGGCGTGGTGCGTGCGCTGCACGCGGCCGGCGTCAAGGTCGTCATCGCCGACATCGATGCCGACAACGGCCAGCCGCTGGCCGACTCGCTGGGCAGCGGCGTGCGCTTCGTGCGCACCGACATCACCGACGACGCACAGGTGAAAGCCTGCGTGGCCGAGGCGGCAGCGCGCCACGGCGGCATCCACTTCCTGGTCAACCTGGCGTGCTCCTACGTGGACGACGGCTTCAAGTCGCCGCGCGCCGACTGGCTGACATCGTTCAACGTCAACGTGGCCAGCGCGGTGGCCATGCTGCAGGCGGTGCATCCGCACATGGTGGCGGCGGGCGGCGGCGCGGTGGTCAATTTCACGAGCATCTCCTCGCGCGTGGCGCAGACGGGGCGCTGGCTCTATCCGGTGAGCAAGGCCGCAATGGCGCAGCTCACCCGCAACATGGCCATGGACCTGGCACCGGAGCGCATCCGCGTGAACAGCGTCTCGCCCGGCTGGACCTGGTCGGCGGTGATGGACAAGCTCACCGGCGGCAACCGCGCCAAGACCGACCGCGTGGCCGCGCCCTTCCACCTGCTCGGGCGCGTGGGCGATCCAGACGAGGTGGCGCAGGTGGTGCTGTTCCTGTGCTCGGACCACGCCAGCTTCGTGACCGGCGCCGACTACGCGGTGGACGGCGGCTACAGCGCCATGGGCCCCGAGCAGGCGGTGCCCGCCATTCCCAAGTTGATGGACTGACCCGCTCCCACCTTCGGAGCATCGATCAAGGAGACAAGCAAATGAAGCGCATCGCCATCGTCGGCGCGGGCCAGTCGGGCCTGCAACTGGGCCTGGGCCTGCTCGCAGCGGGCTACGAGGTCACGCTGCTGAGCAATCGCACGGGGGAAGACATCCGCCAGGGCAAGGTCATGTCGAGCCAGTGCATGTTCGGCACCTCGCTGCAGATCGAGCACGCGCTGGGCCTGGACCACTGGGCGCACGATTGCCCCACGGTGGACGGCATCGGCCTGGCCGTGCCCCACCCCGAGATCAAGGGTGCCAAGGCCATCGACTGGGCCGCGCGCCTGAACACCAGCGCGCAGTCGGTCGACCAGCGCGTGAAGATCCCGGCCTGGATGGAGGAGTTCAAGAACAAGGGCGGCGAACTCGTCCTGAAGGACGCAGGCATCGACGAGCTGGAGAGCTGCACCCAGACCCACGACCTGACGCTGGTGGCCAGCGGCAAGGGCGAGATCTCCAGGCTCTTCGAGCGCGACGCAGACAAATCCACCTACGACAAGCCGCAGCGCGCGCTGGCCCTGACCTACGTGAAGGGCATGACGCCGCGCGAGCCGTTCTCGGCCGTGTGCTTCAACCTGATTCCCGGCGTGGGCGAATACTTCGTCTTCCCGGCCCTGACCACCACGGGCCCGTGCGAGATCATGGTGTTCGAAGGCGTGCCGGGCGGCCCGATGGATTGCTGGGCCGATGTGAAGACGCCCCAGGAGTACCTGGCGCGCAGCAAGTGGATTCTCGAGACCTTTGCGCCCTGGGAGGCCGAGCGCTGCCGCGATATCGAGCTGACCGACGACAACGGCATCCTCGCGGGCCGCTTCGCGCCGACGGTGC
>JAFECZ010000589.1 GCA_018241905.1 Pseudomonadota bacterium | reverse complement strand
GTCGTCCTGGCGGCGCCGGATTTCCTCGCGCAGGCTCTGCACTTCGTGCGCCAGGCGGTCGGTGAAATCGCGCTCTTGCCGGGCCAGCTGGTCGGAGAGCTGTGCCAGCCGCTTTTCCAGGGCCTGCGTGTGGTCGCGCAGGCTGCGCTCCAGCTCCTTGTCGGCATCGGCGCGCAGGTCCTTTTCCTCGCGGAACTGGCCGGCCACCGACTCGAGCTGCTTCTTGATGGTGGATTCGAGCGTGCTCAGGCCGCGCGTGGATTCGCCCTCCAGGTCGCGCAGCCGTTGCTGGAAGCGCTCTTCCATCACCGAGAAGCGCTTGTCGTAGTCCTGCATCTGGTTGCCGAACAAGAGCTCGCGCATCTTGTCGACGCCGGAAGTCTCGACGCCGCCCCCGTTGGGCTTGGCGCCGGCGGCCAAGGCGGCCTGGGCGGCCAGGGCGGTCTGGGTATCGATCTGCATGGGCTTGGCGGTGGATGCCATTTGACTCACTCCTCGGTTGTTGAAGGTGTCGGGTTGGCCGGCCGGGCCGGCGTCTTGGCGCGAAACAGCAGGGTCAGGTGATTGCGCCCGTCTTCGTGGCGCCATCGAAGGCCGTCGGAAAAATGCCGGACCATGGGAATGCCCCAGCCGCCGACGCGCGCGTCCTTCAGGCTGGCGGCCGGCTGCGGCGGCGGATGCGTGCGCGGATCGAAGCGCGCGCCGTCGTCCTCCACGTCCAGTGCCAC
Organism: Pseudomonadota bacterium; assembly: GCA_018241905.1. GTDB lineage: Bacteria > Pseudomonadota > Gammaproteobacteria > Burkholderiales > Burkholderiaceae_C > Variovorax. The sequence goes on along the minus strand of JAFECZ010000589.1, from coordinate 2,279 downwards.
GGCACTGCCTTGCCAGCCCAGGTGCAGCGAGATGTGCTGCGCAGCCTGGCCGTTGGCGTGGGTCACGATGTTGGTGACGACCTCGGTGGAACACAGGTCGAGCTTGTGAACGACCTTGGGCGACAGGTGCTGGCGCTGCGCCCAGTCGTGCACCCAGGCATTGACCCGGGCGAGCTCGCGCAGCTGGCTGTCGACGATCAGGGAGGCGCCGTGCTCCCCGCCGCGGGTGGGCATGTCATCGACCTTCGGTGGACGAGGAGGACGTGAGCGCGCTGAAGGCGGAGTCGACGTCGGGGTACACCGGAATGATCGTGTCGATGCCTGCCATCTTCAGTACCTCCGCCACGTGGGGTTGCGGGCCGGCCAGGGCGATGCTGCCGCCGCGCTGCAGCTGCGCGCGCGCATTGATGACCAGCGTGCGAATGCCGATCGATGCGAGGAAGGAGACTTCGGACATGTCGACCACTGCCAGCAGCTTGCGGGCCGCGACCAGCGCCGAAAAGCGCGTGTCGATGTCGTGTCCGCCAAGGCTGTCCATGCGTCCAACCAGGCTGATTTTCTCGACGCCTTCAGCCAGTTGCTCGCTTCGCAGGTCCATGTGTGGCCTCCGTCCGCGGTCGGTGTGGATGGGGATGCTGAAACCGGTTTGCCAACCGGGCTGTAGCACCTTTTTCTAGCATACGCTCAATTAAAAGCTGCGTCGACAAACGGTTCGTCCCCACGTTTGGGGACGTTGCCGAGGGCTTCGACCAGGCGCAGGACCTGGATGGGTTTGGTGATGTAGTCGTCCATGCCGGCCTCGATGCACATCTCGCGGTCGCCCTGCATGGCGTTGGCCGTCATGGCCACGATGCGCGGGCGCTGCGCCGCCGGCAGCAGGCTGCAGATCTGGCGCGTGGCGCCCAGCCCGTCGAGCCCGGGCATCTGCACGTCCATCAGCACCACGTCGTAGGGCTGGCGCTGCACCGACGCCACCGCCTCGATGCCGTTGTTGGCCAGGTCGGCCTGGTAGCCCATCTGCTGCAACAGGCGCATGGCCAGCTTCTGGTTCACCGCGTTGTCCTCGGCCAGGAGGATGCGCAGGGGGTGGCGCTGCGCCATGGTGGGGTCGATCTGCGGGCGGGCGGTGTTCGCGGCAGGCGGCTTGGCCGCGCGCTCGCCGCCGTCGGCGGTTTCGCGCGCCAGGAGGCTCACCAGCGTGTCGAACAGCTGCGACTGGTGCAGCGGCTTGGCCAGGAAGGCGTTGAACAGCGACTCCACCTTGCCCGCCTCGCGCCGGCCCAGCGAGCTGAACAGCACCAGCGGCAGTGCGGGGTGGGTGGCGCGGATGCGCTGCGCCAGGTCGACCGCGTCCATCTCCGGCATGTGCAGGTCGAGCACGGCCAGGTCGAAATGCTCGCCGGGGTCGTTGATCCTGCGCAGGGCCTCGGCGGGCGATTCGGCCTCGCGCGCCTGCATGCCCCATTTGCCGGCCTGCAGCGCCAGCACGCGCCGATTGGTTGCATTGGCATCGGCCACCAGCAGCCGCTTGCCCTGCAGTTCGAGCTGCACGCCGGTGATGGCGGGGCGCTTGCGCGGCGGCGCGTCGGCCACCGGCAGCTCCACCGTGAAGAAAAAGGTCGAGCCGGTGCCGGGGCCCTGGCTTTCCACGCGGATGGTGCCGCCCATCAGCTCGGCCAGGCGCTTGCTGATCGCCAGGCCCAGGCCGGTGCCGCCGAACTTGCGCGTGATGCTCGAGTCGGCCTGCGAGAAGGACTGGAACAGCCGGCTGATGCCCAGCGGCGACAGGCCGATGCCGGTGTCGCGCACGCCGAAGCTCAGGGCCGCGCGGCCGGGCGCGGGCAGCTCGCCGCGCACGGTCAGCACCACTTCGCCGACCTCGGTGAACTTCACCGCATTGCTCAGCAGGTTGAGCAATATCTGCCGCACGCGGGCCAGGTCGCCGTTCACGCCGGCCGGCACCTCGCCTTCGAAGACGTAGGCGATCTCCAGGTGCTTCTCGATGGCGCGGATGCCCACCAGGTCGAGTGCCGACTCCACGCAATCGCGCAGGTCGAAGGGGTGCGACTCCAGGTCCATGCGCCCGGCCTCGATCTTCGAGTAGTCCAGGATGTCGTTGATGAGCGTGAGCAGCGCATCGCCCGAATCGCGGATGGTGGCCACGTAGTCTTGCTGCTCGGCGTCGAGCTGGGTGTCCAGCAGCAGGCCGCTCATGCCGATGACAGCGTTCATGGGCGTGCGGATCTCGTGGCTCATGGTGGCCAGGAAGGCGCTCTTGG
>JAFECZ010000588.1 GCA_018241905.1 Pseudomonadota bacterium | reverse complement strand
TCCACGCCGTAATCCTCGAACTTCTTGCCCAGGTCGGCCACCTCGTGGCCGGTGAGCTTGCTCCAGCCGTCGGTGGCCACCTTGCCGTCCTTTGCGTCCAGGCCCACGATGATGTGGCCGCCGAAGGCGCTGCAGGCGTCTTTCAGGAAGCCGGGGTTCTTCACGGCGGCGGTGCCGATGATCACGTAGCGCAGGCCGTCGTCGATGTAGCGCTCGATGGTGTCCAGGTCGCGGATGCCGCCGCCCAGCTGCACCGGGATGTCGTCACCCACTTCCTGCAGGATGGCCTTGATGGCCGCATGGTTCTGCGGCTTGCCGGCAAAGGCGCCGTTCAGGTCGACCAGGTGCAGGCGGCGCGCTCCGGCGTCCACCCACTTGCGCGCCATGGCCGCCGGGTCTTCGCTGAAGATGGTGGATTGGTCCATGTCGCCCTGCTTGAGGCGAACGCAGCGGCCGTCTTTGAGATCGATTGCGGGAATCAACAGCATGGCAAGGCAAAGGAAAAGCTCCCCAGCGGGGGGCTCAAGGGTTCCAGTGGAGAAAGTTTCGATAGAGCTGCAACCCGAATTCCGCACTTTTCTCGGGGTGGAACTGGGTCGCAAAAATGTTATCGCGGGCCACGGCAGCGGTAAAGCGCTCACCGTACTCGGCCTCGCCCGCACTGTGGCGCGGATCCGTCGGTCGCGCGTAGAAGCTGTGCACGAAGTAGAACCAGGCCTGGTCGGGCACCTTGTCCCACAGCGCGTGCGGCTGGGCCTGGCGCACCTGGTTCCAGCCCATCTGCGGCACCTTGTAGCGGCTGCCGTCGGGCTGAGTGCGGCCTTCGAGCTCGAATTTCCTGACCTGCCCCGGGATGAGGCCCAGTCCGTCGGTATTGCCCTCTTCACTGTGGCTGAGCAGCATCTGCATGCCCACGCACACGCCGAAGAGCGGCTTGGCGGCTGCCGCCTCGAGCACCGACTCGAGCAGTCCCGACTCGCGCAGTTCGCGCATGCAGTCGGGAATGGCGCCCTGCCCGGGCAGCACGACGCGCGCGCAGTTGCGCACGACCTGCGGATCTGAAGTCACGAAAACCTGGACGCCGACCTCATCGGCCGCGTGCTGGACGGCCTGGGACACGGAGCGCAGGTTGCCCATGCCGTAATCGACGACCGCAACGGTATTAGCCATGCGTACTGCTGCTAGCGAAGCAAAAGATCAGAGGGAGCCCTTGGTGGAGGGAATGACACCAGCGGAGCGCGGATCGAGTTCCAGCGCGGATCGCAGGGCGCGCGCAAAGGCCTTGAAAACGGTTTCGCACTGGTGATGCGCATTGACACCCTTGAGGTTGTCGATGTGCAGCGTGACGAAGGCGTGGTTCACAAAGCCCTGGAAGAACTCGTAGGTGAGCTGGCTGTCGAAGGTTCCGATCATGCCACTTGTGAAGGGCACATCCATCACCAGGCCCGGGCGGCCCGAAAAATCGATGACGACGCGCGACAGCGCCTCGTCCAGCGGCACGTAGGCATGCCCGTAGCGGCGGATGCCCTTCTTGTCGCCCACCGCCTTGGCCACTGCCTGGCCCAGCGTGATGCCCACGTCTTCCACCGTGTGGTGGCCGTCGATGTGCAGGTCGCCCTTGCAGTCGATGAACAGGTCGATCAGCCCGTGGCGGGCGATCTGGTCGAGCATATGGTCGAAAAAGCCGATGCCGGTGGACAGCTGCGCGCGGCCGGTGCCGTCCAGATTGACGCGCACCTTGATCTTGGTCTCGGCCGTGTTGCGTTCGACCTCGGCCGTGCGCGCGCCGGTGGCGACGCTGGTGACTGCTTCGGGAGCCGTGGGGGTATTCATAGCGATTGTTCGAGTGCTGCCAGCATCTGCTTGTTCTCCTCGGGCGTTCCGACCGTGAGGCGCAGGCAGTTGGCCAGCAATGGGTGCATTTTAGAAATGTTCTTCACCAGTACGCCGCGGGCCTTCATGCCCTCGAAGGCCTTGCTGGCATCGGGCACGCGCACCAGGATCATGTTGGCCTGGCTGGGCCAGCTCTTGACGCCCGGCAGGCGCGCCAGGGCAGCGAAGATTCCCTCGCGCTGCTCGCGGATCTGGCGGGCCTGCTCCGCGAAGACCTGTTCATGCTCCAGCGCGAACAGCGCGCACTCGCAGTTGAGCACGCTGATGTTGTAGGGCGGGCGCAGCTTGTCCACCTCGGCGATGAGCGCGGCCGGACCCATGAGGTAGCCCAGCCGGGCCCCCGCCAGGCCGAACTTGCTGAGCGTGCGCATCAGCAGTACGTGGCGGTGCCGTGCGATGCGGTCGATGTAGCTGCGCGAGGCAAAGGGCTGATAGGCCTCGTCCATGACGACCAGCCCGCCCGCTTCGCCCTGGGCCCGGATGACCCGCTCGATGACGGCGTCGTCCCACAGGTTGGCGGTGGGGTTGTTCGGGTAGGCCAGGTAGACGATGGCCGGGCGCTCCTTCTCGATGGCGGCCAGCATGGCGGCTTCGTCGAGCTCGAAATCGGCCGTGAGCGGCACACCGACGAACTTCAGGCCCTGCAGCTGTGCGCTCATGGCGTACATCACGAAGCCCGGCATGGGCGCCAGGATGCTTGCGCCCGGCAGGTCGCAGGCCATGGCCAGCAGCGAGATGAGCTCGTCCGAGCCGTTGCCCAGCATCAGGCCGAAGCCTTCGGGCAGGCCCGCATACCCGGCCAGGGCGCGCTGCAGGTCGGCCACGCGCTCGCCCGGATAGCGGTTGATGGCCACCGCACCCAGGCGCTTGCCCAGTTCGGCCTGCAACGCGGGCGGCAGGCCGAAGGGGTTCTCCATGGCATCGAGCTTGACCATGCCGCGCGAGTCCTGCACGGCATAGGCGTGCATGCCTTGCACATCGGCGCGGATGCGTTGCAGGGGAAAGTTGGCGATGGCGGCAGTCATGTGTTCTTTTCAGTGGGTGCAGCGGTAGCTGTTCTGCAAGGCGGCCTTCACGACGAGTTGCACGGGCATGTCGGCCTCGTACTGGTCGGCGTTG
>JAFECZ010000587.1 GCA_018241905.1 Pseudomonadota bacterium | reverse complement strand
CAGCATTTCGCGCGCTACCTCAAGGCCATCACGCTGCGCCTGGACAAGCTGCGCGCCGATCCGGCGCGCGACGCGGCCAAGCTGGCCGAGCTCAAGCCGCAGGAGCAGCGCTACTGGCGCCTCGTGGCCGAGCGCAAGGGTGTGGTGGACGAGCGGATGAGCGAATTCCGCTGGCTGCTGGAGGAGTTGCGCGTGAGCTTCTTCGCGCAGGAGTTGCGCACGCCCCAGCCCGTCAGCATCAAGCGGCTGGACAAGGCCTGGACGCAGCTTGGGCACTAGTGGCGACGGTTTGAAGCGCCGTCGCTAGATCGTGCCCATGAGCAGCAGGATGAGCACGATCAGCAGCACCATGCCCACGCCACCGCTGGGCACGTAGCCCCAACTGCGGCTGTAACCCCAGCTGGGAAGCGCGCCGATCAGCATCAGGATCAGCACGATCAGCAGGATGAAAGACAAGGACATCTTGTTCCCCCTTGTGGTCGGATGTCCCATCGTGTCCTGCGCTCGCGGGCGCAGCTAGCGACAACCACGCCTTCGGCGGTCAGGAACCGTCCCTTGCCGCTGTCAGCCAAGCCGCTGGCGGCCGGGTCGCGATGCGCCTCAGAGCCGGGCGAGCCGGTCCAGCGCGGTGTTCAGCGTCTCGTCCTTCTTGGCGAAGCAAAAGCGCACCACGCGCTGGTCGAACCCGTCGCCGTAGAAGGCCGACAGCGGAATGGCCGCCACGCCGATCTCGCTGGTCAGCCACAGGCAGAAGTCGGATTCGCTCTTGTCGCTCACTTCGGAGATGTCGACGCACTGGAAGTAGGTGCCCTGGGAGGGCAGCAGCCTCAGGCGCGTCCTGGCCAGGCCTGCCGCGAACAGGTCGCGCTTGCGCTGGTAGAAGGCCGGCAGCTCCAGGTAGGGCTTGGGGTCGGCCATGTAGGCCGCCAGGGCGTGCTGCATGGGCGTGTTCACGGTGAACACGTTGAACTGGTGCACCTTGCGGAACTCGGCCGTGAGCGGGGCGGGGGCGGCCACGTAGCCCACCTTCCAGCCCGTGACGTGGTAGGTCTTGCCGAAGCTGCTGACGATGAAGCTGCGCGCCGCCAGGCCCGGGAAGCTGGCCGCGCTCTGGTGCCCGGCCTCGCCGTAGACCATGTGCTCGTACACCTCGTCGCTGATCACGAAGATGTCGGTGGGTGCCAGCAGCTCCTCGAGCTGGCGCATCTCGGCCGCGGTCCACACCGTTGCGCTCGGGTTGTGCGGCGTGTTGACGATGATGGCGCGGGTGCGCGGCGTGATGGCTGCGGCAATGCGCCCGAAGTCCGGCCGGAAGGTGCCCGGCGTGAGCGGCACGCGCACCACCTTGCCGCCGGCCAGGTCGATGTTGGGCACGTAGCTGTCGTAGCACGGCTCCAGCACGATCACCTCGTCGCCGGGGCGCACGATGGCCAGGATGGCGGTGATGATCGCCTGCGTGGCGCCGGCCGTCACCGTGATCTCGTCGGCCGCACGGTAGGTGTGCCCGTAAAGCTGTGCGATCTTGGCCGAGATGGCATCGCGCAGCGCCGCAATGCCCGGCATGGGCGGGTACTGGTTGTGGCCCGCGGCCATGGCGGCGCTCACGTCGGTCAGCAGCTGCGGGTCGCAGTTGAAGTCCGGAAATCCCTGGCCCAGGTTCACCGCGTTCTTCTCGGCCGCCAGGGCCGACATCACGGTGAAGATGGTGGTGCCCACGGCGGGCAGCTTGGTGTCGATGGCAGGGGTGCGGGCGCTCGGGTTGCTCACGGTGGGGGTGCTCACAGGTCGTAGTCTTGCGGGTGGCCGGCCAGGGCCTTGGCGATGAGATGGCGGTCGAGCCGGTCGGACAGCAGTTCGGCAAACCGGAACACGAAGTTGCGCAGGTAGGCGCTGCGCTTGAAGGCCACGCGGGCGATGTTCTGGCCGAACAGGTGGCCCATGGGGCGCACCGCCAGGTCGGCGTTGGTGTCGTCGCGCACCGCCATCTCGGCCACGATGCCCACGCCCAGGCCCAGGCGCACATAGGTCTTGATGACGTCGGAGTCGATGGCTTCCAGCGCGATGCGCGGCGTGAGCTTCTTGGCGGCAAAGGCGTGGTCGATGCGCGTGCGGCCGGTGAAGGACGGGTGGTAGGTGATGATGGGCTCGGCCGCCAGGTCTTCGAGCGAGACGCGCTCCTTCGCCGCCAGCGGGTGGTCCTTGGGCAGCACCAGCACGTGCTGCCATTCGTAGCAGGGCAGGGTCACCAGGTCGGGATAGTCGGCCAGCGATTCGGTGGCAATGCCGATCTCGGCCACTTCGTCCATCACCATGCGCGCCACCTGGTCGGGCGAGCCCTGGTGCAGGCTGACGTTGACCTTGGGGTAGGCCTCGCGCAGCTTGGCCACGGGCACCGGCAGCACGTAGCGCGCCTGGGTGTGGGTGGTGGCGATCGACAGGGTGCCGGTGTCCTGGGCGCTGAACTGCTCGCCGATGCGGCGCAGGTTGCCCACCTCGCGCATGATCAGCTCGATGCTGGCGATGACGTGCTGGCCCGGCTCCGTCACGCGCTTGAGGCGCTTTCCGTGGCGGGCAAAGATTTCCACGCCCAGTTCCTCTTCCAGTTCGATGATGGCCTTGGACACGCCCGGCTGCGACGTATGGAGCGCCTTGGCCGCCTCGGTCAGGTTGAGGTTGCGCCGCACGGCCTCCTGAACAAATTTGAACTGGTGCAAATTCATAACAATTCCATCTTTATTTTGGAATCATTATGCATTCGGAATCTATCTAACGGGCGCCAGGGATCAACTTTTCAGGGCCAATCGGGCCAGTGCGTCGATGAGTTCAGGGGTTTCGCCCACGGCCGCGCGCAGGCGCAGTTGCAGCCCGGGGTGGGCCTGCTGCAGTTGGGCCATCAAGGCGGGCAGGTCTTCGCGCAGGTGCTTGCCCACGCCCAGGAAGATGGGCAGCACGTCGACCGCCAGCGCGCCCTGGCCGGCCAGTTCGGCCAGTGCCGTGGCCAGGTCGGGCGTGGCC
>JAFECZ010000586.1 GCA_018241905.1 Pseudomonadota bacterium | reverse complement strand
CGCACCCCCTCGCCCGCGTGGCCGCGATGGTCCGGCTCGATGCCGCCGGCCTCGGGCGGCGCGTTCTGCGCCACGAAGTCGTCCGGCCCGCCGTTGGCGCCGTAGGCATAGGCCCAGCGATACACCACCGGCAGCTTCTCGCCCCAGTTGCCGTGCACCGGCGGGGTCTGCGGCGTTTGCCATTCCAGCGACGCGGCACGCCACGGGTTGGAGCTGGCCGCCCGCCCGTGGCGCAGGCTCCAGGCCAGGTTGAAGATGAAGACGAACTGCGTGGTGGCCACCACCAGCGCCATGACCGTGATCATCTGGTTGAGCAGGTGCGCCGACGGCGGAATGAAGGCATAGCCCTCGAAGTGGTGGTAGCGCCGGGGCATGCCCAGCACGCCCAGGTAATGCATGGGAAAGAAGATGAGGTAGGTGCCCACGAAAGTCACCCAGAAGTGGATGTGCCCCAGTCGGTCGTCCAGCATGCGGCCCGTCACCTTGGGGTACCAGTGGTAGATGCCGCCGAAGATCACCAGCAGCGGCGCCACGCCCATCACCATGTGGAAGTGCGCCACCACGAAGTAGGTGCCCGACAGCGGTATGTCCACGCTCACGTTGCCCAGGAAGAGGCCCGTGAGCCCGCCGATGACGAAGGTGCACAGGAAGGCGATGGCGAACAGCATCGGCACCGTGAAGTGGATGTCGCCGCGCCACAGCGTGAGCACCCAGTTGTAGACCTTGATGGCCGTTGGCACCGCGATGATCAGCGTGGTGGTGGCGAAGAAGAAGGCGAAGTACGGGTTCATGCCCGCCACGAACATGTGGTGCGCCCACACCACCACGCTCAAGAGGCCGATGACCACGATGGCCCACACCATCATCCGGTAGCCGAAGATGCTCTTGCGCGCATGCACGCTGATCAGGTCCGACACGATGCCGAAGGCCGGCAGCGCCACGATGTAGACCTCGGGATGGCCGAAGAACCAGAACAGGTGCTGGAACAGGATCGGGCTGCCGCCCCTGTAGCCGCTCACCTGCCCCATGTACACTAGCGCCGGCATGAAGAAGCTGGTGCCCAGCGTGCGGTCCAGCAGCAGCATCACGCCGCTGACGAACAGCGCCGGAAAGCCGATGAGCGCCAGGATGGTGGCAATGAAAATGCCCCACACCGTGAGCGGCATGCGCAAGAGCGTCATGCCCTCGCAGCGGGCCTGCAGCACGGTGGTGACGTAGTTCAGGCCGCCCATGGTGGTGGCCACGATGAAGATCAGCAGCGACACCAGCATCAGCACGATGCCGTTCCCGCTCCCCGGCGTGCCCGGCAATATGGACTGCGGCGGATACAGCGTCCAGCCCGCGCCGGTGGGCCCGCCCTCCACGAAGAAGCTGGACAGGAGCACCACCACCGACAGCAGGTAGACCCAGAAGCTCAGCATGTTCATGTAGGGAAACACCATGTCGCGCGCCCCCACCATGAGCGGGATCATGTAGTTGCCGAAGCCGCCCAGGAACAGCGCGGTGAGCAGGTAGATCACCATGATCATCCCGTGCATGGTGATGAACTGGTAGTAGCGCTCGGCGTTGATGAACTCGAACGCGCCGGGGAATCCGAGCTGCAGCCGCATGAGGTCGGACAGCAGCACGCCCACCACGCCCACCGCGATGGCGGTGCAGGCGTACTGCACGGCGATCACCTTGTGGTCCTGGCTCCAGACGTAGCGGGTCCAGAAGCTCTGCGGTGCGTGCGCGTGGCCGTCGTCGTGGGCGTTCGGATCGAGCGTGTCGGCATGGGGCATGGCGTTTTCCTTCTGCTTTTCTTCTTTGTTCAGCGCTGAGCCTTCTGCTCGCCTGCGGCGGGTGCCCCGCCCAGGGTCTGGATGTAGGCCACCAGGGCCGAGATCTCGTCATCGGTGAGCGGCAGCTTGGGCATCACCGGCGGGAAACCCTTCACCTTCTTGGCCTGCGGATCGAGGATGAAGTTGCGCAGGTAGGCTTCGTCCACCTTTTCGGTCGAGCCGTCGGCCATGGTCTCGTTCTTGCCGAACAGGCCCTTCCAGGTGGGGCCCACGCGCGGCGATCCGTCGACGGTGTGGCAGGCCGCGCAGCCCTTGGCATCGGCCAGCTGGCGGCCGGTGTCGGCCAGCGGATTGGACGCCGCCGCAGGCGCGGGCGGGGGCTTGCTTGCCACCGCAAAGCTCACCAGGCCCTGCTGCCACGCGGCGTAGTGTTCTGCGTCTTCCACCACCACGTAGCCGTGCATGTCGGGATGGCCCACGCCGCACAGTTGCGCGCACAGCGCCTCGTAGCGGCCGGGCACCTCGGGGGTGAACCAGAAGCGGCTCACCTGTCCCGGCACCGTGTTCATGCGCGAGCGGAACTGCGGCACGAAGAAGTCGTGCAGCACGTCGTTGGAGCGCAGCAGCACCACCACCGGCTTGCCCAATGGCAGGTGCACCTCGTTGCCCATGACCAGCAGGTCGTCCTGGCCGCGCGGGTCGTCCGGGTCCAGCCCGAAGGGATTGGTGGCCGAGACGAAGCGCGCGTCGCTCGCGCCCAGCTTGCCGTCCGGGCCGGGCAGGCGAAAGCGCCACTGCCACTGCTGGCTCATCACTTCCAGCACCATCGCATCGTGCGGCTCGTTGACGTACTTGGCATATACCAGCAGGCCCGGCGCCAGCAGGGCGGCCACGCCGACGCTGGTGCCCACGATCAGCCAGCGCTCGAGCTTCTTGTTGTCAGGCGCCGACCTGGCATGCGCAGCGCCTTCGCGATGCCGGAAGCGCAACAGCGCATACACCACGAACAGGTTGATGGCGACGAAGAAAAGGCCCGTGATGACCACCGTGATGGCCAGCGTGTCGTCCATCGACTTCCAGTTGGAGGCCAGCGGCGTGACCCACCACGGGTTGAAGACATGGAAGAGTACCGAGCCGACGACGATGACGAGCAGCACCCAGGCCATGATCATTGGTGCCGCCCTTCTTTGCCATCAGAAGGCCGGTAACGCATCCTCGCCCTCGAAATGGGCCTCCGGATGC
>JAFECZ010000585.1 GCA_018241905.1 Pseudomonadota bacterium | reverse complement strand
GGGCGACGTGCCCGGCATGGGCACCAAGATGCTGGTCTACACCGACGGCAATGCGCAGCAGGCGCAAACGCTCGCGGACCAGCTGGCCGACGAGGTCATCGGCATGCGCGATGCGCTCACGGTGCACTATCCCGACATCGACACCGCACTGGACGAGGCCCTGGCCTTCCAGGGCGGCCCGGTGATCATGGCCGACGGCGCCGACAACCCCGGCGGCGGCGCCGCGAGCGACTCCACATTCGTGCTGCAACGCATGCTGGAGCGCGGCATCGGCAACGCCGCGCTGGGCCCGCTGTGGGACCCCATTGCCGTGCGCATCGCCTTCGAGGCCGGCGAAGGCGCCAAGCTGCAGATGCGCATCGGCGGCAAGATCAGCCCGCTGTCGGGCCAGCCGCTGGACCTGGACTGCACCATCAAGGCGCTCAAGCGCGACCTGGTGATGACCGGCCTGGCCGGCACGCCCGTGCCCATGGGCGACTGCGCGCTGGTGGAAGCCGGCGGCATCGAGATCGTGCTCATCACGCAGCGCAACCAGGCGATGGGCACCGACCTGTTCACGCAGCTGGGCTGCGACCTGGCCGCCAAGCGGCTGATCGTGGTGAAGTCTTCGCAGCACTTCTATGCCTCCTTCTCCAAGGTGGGCAAGCACGTGATCTACGTGGCCGCGCCCGGCGCCGTGACGCTGGACCTGAGCACCCTGCCGTACCAGAAGATCCAGCGCCCCAAGTGGCCCATGGACGCCCTTTCTGCCTGAATTTTTCCTCGACCCACCGGAGTCCCGACGATGAAACGACGCACGCTCGCCGCCCTGGCCGCCTTCGGCGCCCTGACCCTGGGAAGCATCGGCTTCCCGGCCCAGGCCCAGACCCCGCCCAAGACGCTGCGCATGGTGGCGCATGCCGACCTGAAGATCCTCGACCCGACCTTCACCACCGCCTACATCTCGCGCAACTTCGGCTACATGGTCTACGACACGCTGTTCTCGCAGGACGCGAGCGGCAAGCCGCAGCCGCAGATGGTGGAGAAATTCACCCAGTCGGAGGGCGGCAAGCAGTGGAGCTTCACGCTGCGCCCCGGCCTGAAGTTCTCCGACGGCACGCCGGTGACCTCGGCCGACGCCATCGCCTCGCTGCTGCGCTGGACCGGCCGCGACAGCCTGGGCCGCGCCCTGGCGGCCAACGGCGCCGACTGGAAGGCGGTGGACGCACGCACCTTCACGCTGACGCTGGCCCAGCCCTTCGGCATGGTGCTGGACGCGCTGGCCAAGCCCTCGGGCTACCCGGCCTTCATCCTGCCCGAGCGGCTGGCCAAGCTGCCCACCACCGCGCCGATGACCGAGGTGCTGGGCTCCGGCCCCTACGTCTTCAAGCGCGACGAATGGGTGCCCGGCAACAAGGCCGTGTTCGTGCGCAACCCGCAGTACGTGCCGCGCACCGAGCCGGTCAGCGGCCTGGCGGGCAGCAAGAAGAGCAACTTCGATCGCGTGGAATGGCTCTACCTGCCCGACGCCAACAGCGCCGTGGCGGCACTGCAGCGCGGCGAGGTCGACCTGCTGGAGCAACTGCCGCCCGACTACATCGCGCCGCTGCGCGCCGACAGCAGCGTGAAGGTGGGCAGCTCCGGCGCCTACGAGGCCTTCCTGGTGCTCAACCACCTGCACGCGCCTTTCGACAACATCAAGGCGCGCCAGGCCTTCCAGATGGCCGTGAGCCAGGAGCGCTTCGTCGCAGCCATGGGCTATCCGGCCGACATGCGCAAGGCCTACTGCCACACCTTCTTCATCTGCGGCAGCCCCAACGACACTGCCGCCGGCTCGCAGCCCTGGGCCAAGGCCGACGTGGCCAAGGCCAAGGCGCTGCTGGCCGAGTCGGGCTACAAGGGCGAGAAGGTGGTGCTGCTGGTGCCCACCGACATCACCTACCTCAACGCGCTGGCGCTGATGGCGGCGCAGACGCTCAAGAGCATCGGCGTGAACGTGGACATGCAGTCCATGGACTGGGCCTCCATCGGCGCGCGCCGCGCCAAGCGCGACGCACCGGCGGCCGGCGGCTGGAACGTCTACGTCACGGTGGCCGGCGAGTTCGACGCCAACTCGCCCATCACCAACGCCTACCTGAGCCCGGCCTGCGGCAACTCGCTGCCCGGCTGGCCCTGCGACAAGGAGCTGGACGCGCTGCGCGCCGCCTGGCTGCAGTCCGGCGATGCCGCCACGCGCAAGCAGCGCCTGGACGCCTTCCAGACGCGCGCCTTCGACGCCGTGCCCTACATCAACGCCGGCCAATACTCGGCCGCCTTCGCCGCAAGCGCCAGCCTCAAGGGCGTGGACAAGCTCTGGGGCGGCATGCCCATCGTCTGGGCGCTGGACAAGTAAGAGACCACGTCCGAGCCTGCCGCAATGAGCTACGTCCTTCGCCGCCTCGTCGCCACGCTGCCCGTCATGGCAGTGGTGGCGGTCGTGGTCTTCCTGCTGATCCACCTCTCGCCGGGCGACCCCGCGGCGCTCATCGCCGGCGACCTGGCCACCGAGGACGACATCCATCGCCTGCGCGAGACGCTGGGGCTGAACCTGCCGATCTGGCAGCAGTTCCTGATCTGGCTGGGCAAGCTGGCCACGGGCGACCTGGGCACTTCGATCTTCACGCAGGTGCCGGTGACCACGCTGCTCGGGCAACGCCTGGAGCCCACGCTGGCCATCGCGATCCTGACCATGCTGCTCACCATCGCCGTGGCCGTGCCCCTGGGCACCTTGGCCGCATACCGCGCGGGCAGCTGGATCGACCGGCTGGTGATGCTGTTCGCCGTGCTCGCCTTCTCGGTGCCGGCCTTCCTGGTGGGCTACCTGCTGGTCTACGCCTTCGCCATCAAGCTTCCGTGGTTCCCGGTGCAAGGCTATGTTCACCTGAGCGAGGGCCTGGGCGCCTGGCTGCGCAGCGTCGCGCTGCCCTGCATCAACCTGGCGCTGGTCTACATCGCGCTGGTCACCCGCATGACGCGGGCCACCGTCATGGAAGTGCTGCACGAGG
>JAFECZ010000584.1 GCA_018241905.1 Pseudomonadota bacterium | reverse complement strand
ATCGACTACGGCTTCTCCGAAGCCAAGACCACCTACGGCGTCATCGGCGTCAAGGTGTGGGTCTACAAGGGCGACACGCTGGGCCGCAACGACCTGCCCGCCGTCGAGACCCCGCGTCCCGAAGAAGAGCGCCGCCCCCGTGGCCCGCGCCGTGATGGCCGTCCTGGTGGCGACCGTCCCGGTTCGGACCGCCGTGGTCCGCGTGCTGGTGGCCGCGGCCCGATCGGTGGCAACACCGCTCCGGCCGATGGCAGCGACAAGCCTGCCGAAGCCACCGGTGCAGACTCGAAACCCGCCGTTAAGCGCGTCCGCAAAGCCGCGCCCGCTGCAGCAGCGGACGGTGCCAAGTCCGAGTAATCGGGCTTAGAACTACGGAGTAAACAAACATGCTGCAACCTGCACGCAGAAAGTACCGTAAGGAGCAGAAGGGCCGCAACACCGGCGTGGCAACGCGCGGTAATGCCGTCTCCTTCGGCGACTTCGGCCTCAAGTCGGTGGATCGCGGCCGCCTCACGGCGCGCCAGATCGAAGCCGCACGTCGTGCCATCTCGCGTCACGTGAAGCGCGGTGGCCGCATCTGGATTCGTGTGTTCCCCGACAAGCCGATTTCCACCAAGCCCGCAGAAGTGCGGATGGGTAACGGCAAGGGCAACCCCGAGTACTACGTGGCTGAGATCCAGCCGGGCAAGGTGATCTACGAGATCGTCGGTGTGCCCGAGGAACTCGCACGCGAAGCGTTCCGCCTGGCTGCTGCCAAGCTGCCGCTGCGCACCACCTTCGTTGCACGCCAGCTCGGCGCCTGATTCAGGAGGACACGAACATGGCAACCCGCAACAAGAAGGCCGCTACGGCCAAGGTGAGCAAGGCAGCTACGCTGCGCGAGAAGGACGTCGCTGGCCTGCAAGCCGAAATCAAGGACCTGCAGAAGGCCCACTTCGGCCTGCGCATGCAAAAGGCCACGCAGCAACTGTCGAACCTGGCAACGCTGCGCACCACGCGCCGCGACATCGCTCGCGCCAAGACCATTCTTGCTCAAAAGCAAGAGCAAGCCGCCAAGTAAGGAGTGAACATGACGGAAGCTAAAAAATCCCTCAAGCGCACCCTGATCGGCAAGGTCGTCAGCGACAAGCGCGCCAAGACCGTCACGGTGCTGGTGGAGCGTCGCGTGAAGCACGAGCTCTACGGCAAGATCGTGGCCAAGACCAGCAAGTACCACGCCCACGACGAAAAGGGCGAGTACAAGCTGGGCGACATCATCGAGATCACGGAATCGCGTCCGATCTCGAAGACCAAGAACTGGGTGGTCACCCGCCTGGTTGAAAAGGCTGCCGCCGTCTAAGACGCTGCACCGAAAACGCCGCTATCCGGCGGCGAACACGAAAACGGCCCACAATGTTGGGCCGTTTTTCTTTTATTTTGGAGTGATATCAATGATCAAAGTAGGCGACAACCTCCCCCAGGCCACGCTGCAGGAATATTCGGAAGTCGAAGGCGAGGGCTGCAGCATCGGCCCGAACCCCGTGGACGTCGCCAAGGCTTCGGCCGGCAAGACTATCGCGCTGTTTGCGCTGCCGGGTGCCTTCACGCCCACTTGCTCGGCCAAGCATGTGCCGGGTTACGTGCAGCACTTCGAAGAACTGAAGGACGCTGGCGTGGACGAGATCTGGTGCGTCAGCGTGAACGACGCTTTCGTGATGGGCGCCTGGGCACGCGAGCAGAAGACCGCCGGCAAGGTGCGCATGCTGGGCGACGGCAGTGCAGACTTCGCCAAGGCCACCGGCCTCACGCTGGACCTGACGGCGCGCGGCATGGGCCTGCGCAGCAACCGCTATTCGATGCTGGTCAAGAACGGCAAGGTGGCTTCGCTCAACGTCGAGGGTCCGGGCAAGTTCGAAGTGAGCGATGCGGCCACGTTGCTCAAGCAGGCCAAGGGCTAAAGATCGACCTTGAGGTAGTGCGAGCCCGCGATCGGGTTGTGATAGTAGGGCGGCACTTCCTCGAACCCCAGGTCCTCGTAGAGCGTGCGGGCGGCTTCCATGTCGTCCAGCGTGTCGAGCAGCACGCAGGCGTAGCCCGCACCTCGCGCGACATCGAGGATCGCCTCGGTCAGTTGCCGCCCGAGGCCCATGCCTCGGAAGGCGGGGCGCACATAGAGGCGCTTCATTTCCGCGGCGTTGGGGTAGTCGGCCGCATCGAGCGGCCGCAGCGCGCAACAGGCCGCAACGTTTGCGGCGCGACCATCGCCGCGTGCGATCTGTTGCAGGGCATTGCCGCTGCCTTCCACCGGCGACGCATCGATGAGTGCGAGCAAGAGCGCCCCCCGCGGCTCGGCGTAGTCGCCGGGTAGCAGGGCGAGTTCTTCCTCGAAGTTCTGGAAGCACAGGTCTACGTGCAGCGAATCGGCGTACTCGCGGAAGATGGCGCGCGATGCCTCGATTTCGTACGGCTCGACCGCGGTGATGATGACCACGTTGGGCGCATCGGCCAACGGCAACGGACGGGACGCGGAGTAGCTCATAGACGCAAGGTCGAGATCCAGTAGGCGAAGCCGGCGCAGGCTCCGAAGATGACGAGCGCCACCAGGCGCGAGCCGGCGGAGTCGCGGCTCGAGGCGGCAGTGTGCGTGAGCAATTTGTCCCCCGAGAGCATCGGCTTGACCAGTTGCTGGCGCCGCACACGCACATAGAACGCGATGGCCAGGACGTGCAGGACCACCAGCGCCAGGATGACCCACTTGCCCACTGCAGCATGCCACGTACTGGCCAGGTGCACGGTCGCGCCGGAAACGAAGCGGGTCAGCGGGCCTGATGCAGACACCTCGTCGTCGGACACCAGTCCAGTGGCCACCTGCGCGACGAGAAAGGCCAGCAGCGCAAATACCGACAGCGCCCCCAGCGGCGTGTGACCCACGCGTTGATCAGGATGTTCGTGCCCGCGCAGGTAGCCGATCAGCGTCGCGGGTGAATACACAAAGCTCGCAAAGCGCGACCAGCGGCCGCCGATGAATCCCCAGATCAGGCGAAACAGCACCAGCGCAAGCACCAGGTAGC
>JAFECZ010000583.1 GCA_018241905.1 Pseudomonadota bacterium | reverse complement strand
ACGATGCCGTTGACCAGGCTGCCGCGCACCGCTGCCAGCTCGAACCGCTCCGCATCGGCCGTCGCCTTGCCCGTGGCCATCGCCACCTGTCCGCGCGGAATGGCCAGCGTGTGCAGCACCGTGCCGGTGGCCGGCTCCCACAGCCAGTAGCCCACCTGGTCGTGGTACATCTTCGAGAGGCCCGGCTTGTGGATGAAGGTGTGGTAGCGCAGGCCGTAGAACACCTGCGGGCCGTTGGTCTGCGGGTCGATGGGCTGCAGCTCGTAGTGCTCGATGTAGACCTGCGTCTTCGGGCCCTGCGCCTTGGGCTTGACGTCCACGCCCTTCTCGCCTTTCCACAGCCCGGCCATGCGGCGCAGCGGGCCCAGGTTGGCCAGGGTGTGGCCGTCCAGATCGGAGGGTTCGGTGTAGATGTCTGATGGAAATTCCGACATGTGTGCCTTGTGGGTGGTGTTGCAAGCGACGGGCCCCTGGATTGCCGAGGCCGCCTGCGGCAATTGTGCCGTCTGCGCCTGGTCTAGCGTGCAGGTCGCAGCGTGAACAGCGGCGAGCCCGCGCTGGCCAGCGCCAGTTCGTGCGCGGCCTGCTGCAGCGGCCGGCCCAGCTCCTGCATGCGCCTGGGGTTCAGCCGCAGCAGCGGCCCCGCGATGGTGATCACCGCAATCGTGCCCTGGCTGCGCCGCGTCACCGGTGCGGCCATGGCCGTCATGCCGGGCGCGTAGGACTCCACGATCATGCTGAAGCCGCGCGTGCGGTCTTCGTCCAGCGTCTTCATCAAGGCCTTGAAGGTGGTGGGCGCGGTGGGCCCGAACTGCGCGGGCTTGCCGAAGCCCTGGCGTGCCACCAGCTCGGTGGCGCGCTCGTCGCTCAGCGTCATGAGCCAGGCATGACCGCCCGCGCTGCACGACAGCCGCACGTCGATGCCCATGTCCGGGTCGTAGCGCAGTCCGGTGCGCGCACCTTGCGCCTTGGCCACGAAGATGAGGCTGTCGCCATCCACCAGCGCCAGGCGCACCAGCTCGCCCGAGACTTCGGCCAGCCGGTCGATGATGGGCTGCGCGATGTCGACGATGCCCGCGCCGCCCAGGAAGTTCAGGCCCAGGGCCGGCATCTTGGTGGTGAGCACGTAGTCGCCTTGCTCGCGCAGCTGGCGCACGTAGCCGCAGCGGGACAGCTCGGCCAGCAGCCGGTGGCAGGCGCTGCGCGGCAGTCCCAGTTCGTCGGCCAGCTCGCCCAGGGCGATGCCTTCGGGCTGGTGCGACAGTAGCTCGAGGATGGCGAGCACGCGCTCCACGGTGCCGCTCGGAGCGCTGGCGGTGGATGTCTTGTCTTTCGGCATTGTGGAATGAAATTCCAGATCGGAACCATGTTCTGAGTCGATTCCTATCATGCCGCAGCACGCCCGAAAGCAGACGTGAGCGACCCAACCGACAAGGAGACAAACCCCGTGAAGACATTCATGCGCAGCGCCATCGTGGGCGCCGCCCTCGCCGCAACCGCCTGCCTGGTGCTGGCCCAGGACGTGCAAGAGCGCGTCATCAAGTTCGGCCATCTCAACAACACCGACCACCCCGTGAGCATGGGCGTGAAGAAGTTCGCCGAGCTGCTGGCGGCCAAGAGCGGCGGCAAGCTCAAGGTGCAGGAGTTCCCGTCCAACCAGCTGGGCAACGAGATGCAGCAGCAGGCCGCGCTGCAAGGCGGCGTGCAGGAGATGTCGGCGCCGGCCACCACCTCGCTGGCGGGTATCGTGAAGGAGTTCGGCCTGGTCGACTTTCCGTTCTCGGTGTCCAACTACGCGCAGGCCGATGCGCTGCTCGACGGCCCGCTGGGCCAGGCGCTGATTGCCAGGCTGCCCGAAAAAGGCCTGGTGGCGCTGGGCTACTGGGACCTGGGTTTTCGCAACGTCACCAACAGCCGCCGGCCCATCACCAGGCCCGAAGACCTCGACGGGCTGAAGATCCGCGTCATTCCCAACCCGGTGTTCCTTGAGACCTTCAAGGCCTTCAAGGCCAACCCGGTGCCCATGCCCTTTGCCGAGCTGTACGGCGCGCTCGAATCCAAGGCGGTGGACGGCCAGGAAAACCCCTTCGCGGTGATCCTGTCGAACAAGTTCTTCGAGGTGAACAAGTACGTCAGCGCCACCAACCACGTGTATGCCGCCAACATCGTGCTGGTGAGCAAGCGCTTCTGGGACAAGCTCTCTGCCGCCGAGCAGAAGCTGATGCACGAGGCCGCCGACGAGGCCCGCAGCTACCAGCGCAAGGTCAGCCGCGAGGCGGCAGCGCAGGCGGTGGGCGAGCTGCAGGCAAAGGGCATGCAGTTCAACGAGCTGTCGTCGGTCGAGCAGGCGCGCATGCGCGCGGTGGCCAAGCCGGTGACCGAGAAGTTCGCCGCAGCCTACGACCAGGCCATCGTCAAGCTCTACAACGCCGAGCTGGCGCGTCTTTCGAAGTGAGCGCGCCCATGACCCGGATCCTCGTGCTGCATGGACCGAACCTCAACCTCTTCGGCCGGCGCGAGCCGCACATCTACGGCACCACGACGCTGGCGCAGATCAACGAGCGCCTGGCCGCGCTGGCTGGCGAGCTGCAGGTGGAGCTGGAAGTCTTCCAGTCGAACCACGAGGGCGCGCTCATCGACAAGTTCCACGAGAACATCGACACCGCCGCCGGCGCGCTGCTCAATCCGGCCGGCCTCACGCAGCACGGCGTGCCGCTGCACGACGCGATCAAGGCCATGCCCTTTCCGGTGCTGGAGGTCCACATGTCCAACATCGCCGCGCGCGAGACCTGGCGGGCGCACTCGATCATCTCGCCGGCGGTGAAGGCCACGATCCAGGGGCTGGGCTGGCGCTCGTACACCGCCGGGCTGCGCGCCCTGGTGGAACTGGTTCGCGAATAGGGAATGCCGCCCCGGCCGGCGGCATATACTGGATGAATGAACGAACTGGTACATGGTGTAGCCGGCCGCAAGAGCCGCAGTGCGGCCCCTGCGCGCAAGCCGCCGGGCCGCACCAACGACCCCGAGCGCACGCAGGCCAACATCCTGGAAGTGGCCGAGGC
>JAFECZ010000582.1 GCA_018241905.1 Pseudomonadota bacterium | reverse complement strand
TGCCACCCTCGTTGCTGGAAGTGCGCGATGGATGCATTCATGCCGGCCAAGGCCATGCCATCGACTTCGGCCGCCTGGTGGCCGGCCGTGGCGCGGTACTGCAACTGGATGCCGATGCGCCGGTGAAGCCGGCGGACGACTACCGCATCGTCGGCACCTCGGTGCCGCGCACCGACATTCCCGCCAAGCTCTCGGGCGAGACCGTGTTCGTGCACGACATGCGCGTGCCCGGCATGCTGCATGGCCGGGTGGTGCGCCCGCCCTATGCCGGCGCCGACCATGGCGAGTTCATCGGCAATACGCTGGCCTCGGTGGACAAGAGCTCCATTGCGCACATTCCCGGCGTTCGCGGCGTGGTGGTCATCCGCGACTTCGTCGGCGTGGTGGCCGAGCGCGAGGAACATGCCGAACAGGCCATGCGCGAGTTGCGCGTCCAGTGGAAGCCCTGGCCCGGCATGCCGTCCCTGCAGGACGTGGAAGGCGCCGTGCGCGCCAATCCGGCCACGCAGCGCCTGCTGGTCGACGAAGGCGACGTGGATGCGGCGCTGCGGTCTGCAGATCGGTCGATGCCCCGCACCTACCTTTGGCCCTACCAGATGCACGCCTCCATCGGGCCATCATGCGCGGTGGCGCAGTGGTCGGAAGACGGCACTCGATTGGCGGCGTGGGCCGGTACCCAGAACCCGCATGTGTTGCGGCGCGACCTGGCTCAGCTCACGGGCCTGGACGAGCTCGCGGTGGAAGTGGTGCGCATGGAAGCCGCCGGCTGCTATGGCCGAAACGGCGCCGACGACGTGGCGGCCGACGCCGCGCTGCTCGCGCGTGCGGTGGGCGCGCCGGTGCGCGTGCAGCTCACCCGCGAGCAGGAGCATGCCTGGGAGCCCAAGGGCGCGGCCCAGCTCATGCAGGTGCAGGGCGGCCTGAATGCCGATGGCAGCGTGGCCGCCTACGATTTCGAGACCTCGTACCCGTCCAACGGCGCGCCCACGCTGGCGCTGCTGCTCACCCGCACCATCGAGCCGCAGGCGCATGCCTACGAGATGGGCGACCGCACCGCGCGCCCGCCCTACGAATTCGACAACCTGCGCGTCAAGGTCAACGACATGGCGCCCATCGTGCGCGCATCGTGGCTGCGCGGCGTCTCGGCGCTGCCCAATTCATTCGCGCACGAGTCCTACATCGACGAGCTGGCCACCGCGGCGGGCGAAGACCCCGTGGCATTTCGGCTGAAGCATCTGCACGATCCGCGGGCCGTCGAGCTGGTGCAGGCCACGGCGCGCAAGGCCGGTTGGCGCATGCGCACCGGCCCGCAGGAAGACGCCGATGGCGATCATCCCTCCAGGCCCGCCGATGCGCGCGTGGGCCCCGGCGGCGACATCCTGTTCGGCCAGGGCTTCGCCTATGCCCGTTATGTTCACAGCAAGTGGCCGGGTTTTGGCGCGGCCTGGGCCGCCTGGGTGGCCGACGTCGAGGTCAACCGCAAGACCGGCGAGGTGCATGTGCGCCGCGTGGTGGTGGGGCACGACGCGGGGCTGGTCATCAACCCGGCGGGAGTCGAGCACCAGGTGCACGGCAACGTGCTGCAGACCACCAGCCGCGCGCTGAAGGAGAAGGTGCAGTTCGCGCCTGCACCGCAAGCCGGGCAGGCCCCCGGACAATTGCCCGGCGAGCGGCCGGCGGGCGTGGTGGCCAGCCGCGAGTGGGGTAGCTACCCCATCCTCAACTTCCGCGAAGTGCCGGTGATCGAGGTGCTGCAGATGCCGCGGCCCGGCGAGGCGCCGCTGGGAGCCGGCGAGTCGTCGTCGGTGCCCGGCACGGCGGCGATTGCCAATGCGATCTTCGACGCCACCGGCGTGCGCTTGCGCGCGCCGCCCTTCACGCCGGAGGTGGTGCGTGCGGCGCTCAATCCCCTGCCGTCGCCTGCGCAGGCCGAAGGCGACGGCGTGCCGCCGGATGTTCCTTCGCAACGGCCGGGCGAGGGCGGGGCGGCGGGCCATGGCAACGGGGCCGCACGCGAGGCTGCCGCGATGTCTGCGGCCGATGCGCCCTGGCCCGCGCGCCGCCGCGGCCTGTGGGCCGCATCGGCGGCGTTGCTCGTCGGCGGCCTCGGCGCCATCGCCGGGCTGCTGGGCTGGCGCCCTTCCATTGCCCCGGTCAACCTGAGCGCACCGGTCTACAGCGCGGCCGCCATCGAGCGCGGCCGGCAGCTGGCGGCGCTGGGCGACTGCGCCGTGTGCCACACCGCGCCGGGCGGCGCGCGCAATGCAGGCGGGCTGGCCATGCAAACGCCGTTCGGCACGGTCTACACCACCAACCTCACGCCGGACGCCGAAACCGGCCTGGGCCGCTGGTCCTTCAGCGCATTCCAGCGCGCCATGCGCGAAGGCATTTCGCGCGACGGCCACCGGCTGTACCCGGCCTTCCCGTACACGGCCTTTGCCAAGACCAGCGATGACGATCTCACTGCGCTGTACGCCTACCTCATGTCGCAGCCGGCCGTCCATGCGCCAACGCCTGCGCCGCAGATGAAGTTCCCGTTCGGCCTGCGCCCCTTGATGGCGGGCTGGAATGCGCTGTTCCACGATCCCGCGCCGCATCAGGCCGACCCATCGCGCAGCGCCGAATGGAACCGCGGCGCCTACCTGGTCAACGGCCTGGGGCACTGCGGCGCCTGCCACACTCCGCGCAATGCACTGGGCGCGGAGCAGGGCGGCAGCGCATTTCTGTCGGGCGCCATGGTCGAGGGCTGGGAGGCGCCGGCGCTCACCGCCCTGGCATCGAAGTCGGCCGTGCCGTGGACGGCGCAGTCGCTCTATCAGTACCTGCGCAACGGCCACAGCCCGCGCCACGGCGTTGCAGGCGGCCCGATGGCGCATGTGGTGCGCGAACTGCGCGAGGTGCCGGATGCGGACATCCGCGCCATGGCCGGCTACCTGGCGTCGTTCCAGTCCGAGACAAGCGAAGTCCGCGCCGACGAACTTGCCCGCCAGGCGGTCGCCAACGCGCAGCTGCGGCAGCCGGCGCCTGGCGCGGCACAGCGCCTGTTCGACGGTGCCTGCGCCG
>JAFECZ010000581.1 GCA_018241905.1 Pseudomonadota bacterium | reverse complement strand
GCAGGACATCGGCACCTGCACGCTGCTCACGGCGCAGGTGCAGGGCGGCGAGATGAAGGCGCGGCTGGCCAACGGCAGCGCGCTGCCGGCCATCGGACAGACCGTGTGGCTGCAGGTGCTGGACCTTCGCACCTGCTTCTATCGCGACGAGCAACTGGTGGCCTGAAGAAGGGGTGACTACATGAATTCGACCGTCAAGCCGCTCAACCAGAAGGCCTGGCTGCTGGTGCTCCCGGTGATCGTCTGCGTGGCCTTCTCGGCCATCCTGCCGCTCATGACAGTGGTGAACTACTCGGTGCAGGACATCATCTCGCCCGAGCGCCGCGTGTTCGTGGGCACCGAGTGGTTCGCCTCGGTGATGCGCGACGACGAGCTGCATGCGGCGCTGCTGCGGCAACTAGGCTTTTCGCTGGCGGTGCTGCTGGTGGAAATTCCGCTGGGCATCCTGCTTGCGCTCTCGATGCCGGCCACCGGCTGGAAGGCATCGGCGGTGCTGGTGGTGGTGGCGCTGTCGCTGCTCATTCCGTGGAACGTGGTGGGCACCATCTGGCAGATCTACGGGCGCGCCGACATCGGCCTGCTGGGCTTTGCGCTGCAGAAGCTGGGCGTGGACTACAACTACACCGGCAACGCACGCGACGCCTGGCTCACCGTGCTGGTGATGGACGTATGGCACTGGACGCCGCTGGTGGCCCTGTTGTGCTTTGCCGGCCTGCGCTCCATACCCGATGCGTACTACCAGGCCGCGCGCATCGACGGCGCCAGCAAGTTCGCGGTGTTTCGCTACATCCAGCTGCCCAAGATGCGCGGCGTGCTGATGATCGCCGTGCTGCTGCGCTTCATGGACAGCTTCATGATCTACACCGAGCCCTTCGTGCTCACCGGCGGCGGCCCGGGCAACGCCACCACCTTCCTGAGCCAATACCTCACGCAGAAGGCCGTGGGCCAGTTCGACCTGGGCCCGGCGGCGGCGTTCTCGCTCATCTACTTCCTCATCATCCTGCTCTTGTGCTTCATCCTCTACAACTGGATGCAGCGGGTGGGTGCGCAGGACACGGAGGCCAAGGAGTGAGCAGCGAAAAACGCTTTCGCAAGCGCAGCATCTTCCTGGTGCTCTACCTCGTGTTCGCGCTGTTGCCCATCTACTGGATGGTCAACATGAGCTTCAAGACCAACGAGGAGATCCTCTCCAGCTTCTCGTTCTTCCCGGCGCAATTCACGTGGGCCAACTACGTGCGCATCTTCACCGACGCGTCGTGGTACTCGGGCTACATCAACAGCCTGATCTACGTGGCCATCAACACGGTGATCTCGCTCACCGTGGCGCTGCCGGCGGCCTATGCCTTCTCGCGCTACTCGTTCCTGGGCGACAAGCACGTGTTCTTCTGGCTGCTCACAAACCGCATGACGCCGCCGGCTGTGTTCCTGCTGCCCTTCTTCCAGCTCTACAGCACGGTGGGGCTCATGGACACGCACATCGGCGTGGCGCTGGCGCACCTGTTGTTCAACGTGCCGCTGGCGGTGTGGATCCTCGAAGGCTTCATGAGCGGCATTCCGCGCGAGATCGACGAGACGGCCTACATCGACGGCTATTCGTTCCCGCGCTTCTTCCTCACCATCTTCCTGCCGCTCATCAAGGCGGGCGTGGGCGTGGCGGCCTTCTTCTGCTTCATGTTCAGCTGGGTGGAGCTGCTGCTGGCGCGCACGCTCACCAGCGTGAACGCCAAGCCCATCGTGGCCACCATGACGCGCACCGTGAGTGCATCCGGCATGGACTGGGCCACGCTGGCCGCCGCCGGCGTGCTGACCATCGTGCCGGGCGCCATCGTCATCTGGTTCGTGCGCCACTACATCGCCAAGGGCTTTGCCATGGGGCGCGTCTGACGCGCGCCGCATCGCCCGCAAACGTCGAGGAGAAAACCATGTTCGAC
This sequence comes from Pseudomonadota bacterium, assembly GCA_018241905.1. Taxonomy (GTDB): domain Bacteria; phylum Pseudomonadota; class Gammaproteobacteria; order Burkholderiales; family Burkholderiaceae_C; genus Variovorax. Next base: position 1,133 of record JAFECZ010000581.1, on the reverse strand, counting down.
TGGATGGTCTGGACCACCCCCGTGGCCGTGTTCTTCTGCTGCATCGCCCTCATGCTGGTGGGCATGACGGTGTGGGAAGTGAAGTCGCCCACCACCATGCGCCGCGGCTGGCTGCCCATCGAGACCACGCGCGGCGACAGGCTCTTCATGGGGCTGCTTGCCGCGGCCTACATCAACCTGGCCTTCGTGGGCCTGGCCGGCAAGCTGCAGGAATGGCTCAGCCTGGATGCCGAGCCTTCCATCTGGTGGGGATTCGGCCTCTCGATGGCCGTGCTGCTGCTGGTCATGCGCAAGGGTTGAAGCGCGCGGCCCGGTTCTCGGCAAATACAACTCGAATCCGGCCCGCCGCTGCCCCGGGGCCGAGGCAATCCAAAGCAAGGAGGGGCAGCGCCAACGAGAGGAGACACTGCTATGAAGAAGATGCGCCGCACCGCACTGGCACCGGCGGCCCTGGCCGCTGCAGCCCTGTGCGCCGGGAACGCCGCATGGGCCGGCGAGGCCGAGGCCAAGAAGTGGATCGACAGCGAGTTCCAGCCATCCACCCTGTCGAAAGCCCAGCAGGAGGCCGAGATGAAGTGGTTCATCGAGGCAGCCAGGAAGCTGCAGGCCAAGGGGGTGAAGGAGATCTCGGTGGTGTCCGAAACCATCACCACGCACGAGTACGAATCCAAGACGCTGGCCAAGGCCTTCACCGAGATCACCGGCATCACCGTCAAGCACGACCTGATCCAGGAAGGCGACGTGGTCGAGAAACTGCAGACCTCGATGCAGTCGGGCAAGTCGATCTACGACGGCTGGATCTCCGACTCCGACCTGATCGGCACGCACTACCGCTACGGCAAGATCATGAACCTGACCGACTACATGGCCGGCGCAGGCAAGGAGTTCACCAACCCCGGGCTGGACCTGAAGGATTTCATCGGCACCAGCTTCACCACCGCGCCCGACGGCAAGCTCTACCAATTGCCCGACCAGCAGTTTGCCAACCTGTACTGGTTCCGCGCCGACCTGTTCGCGCGCAAGGACCTGCAGGACAAGTTCAAGGCCAAGTATGGCTACGACCTGGGCGTGCCGCTGAACTGGAGCGCGTACGAAGACATCGCCGAGTTCTTCTCCAGCGACGTGAAGAGCAT
>JAFECZ010000580.1 GCA_018241905.1 Pseudomonadota bacterium | reverse complement strand
CGACGATGCCCTGGAAGGCAAACACCTCGCTGTTGGGCACGCCCACCTCGGCCAGGGTCGGCACGTTGGGCAGGAGCTTGGAGCGCTGCGCCGAGCCGATGGCCAGCACCCGCACCTTGCCCGACTGCATGATCGACAGGCCCGAGGCCAGGTCCAGGAACATGCACGGCACCTGGCCGCCCATCACGTCGGCCATGGCCGGCGCCGCGCCGCGGTACGGGATGTGGGTGATGAAGGTGCCCGTGCGGTTCTTGAACATCTCCATTGCCAGGTGGTGCGGCGAGCCGTTGCCCGGCGATGCGTAGTTGAGCTTGCCGGGGTTGGCCTTGGCATAGGCCAGGAAAGCCTTGAAGTCCTTGGCGGGAAACTCGGGGTTCACCACCAGCGCCAGCGGGAACTTGCCGATGGCGCCGATGTAGCTGAAGTCCTTCGTGGGGTTGAAGGGCAGCTTGGTGAACAGGTACTCGTTGAAGGCCAGCAGGGCGTTGTCGGCGGACATGATGGTGTAGCCGTCCGGCTTGGAGCGGGCCACCAGGTCCGAGCCGATGTTGGTGGAGGCACCGGGCTTGTTGTCGATGACCAGTTGCTGGCCCAGGCTGGTGCGCATGGCCTCGGCCAGGGAGCGCGCAATGACGTCGGTGCCGCCGCCGGCCGGATAGGGCACCACCCACTTGATGATCTGGTCGGGGTAGCCGCCTTGTGCGCGAGCCCATGGCGCGGCCAGGGTGGCGCCGGTGGCGGCCATGCCGGCCAGAAGAGTTCTGCGATCCATCGAAAAGGTCTCCTTTGTTTGTCGATTGGGTGCCGCTTGGCGCGGCTTCACGCGGACAGCGATGGTATCGGCAGCGCCTTCAGCGCGTGGGCAATTGCCTCGCGGCAGCGTGATTCATCACCGACTTGCTCGAAAAGCAGCAGGGCCAGGCGCGCCAGGAAGAGCGATTCGCGCTCGGCGCCCGCTTCGCTGATGGCGCGTGCGCATTCGGCATAGATGCGGTCGCGTGCCTCGGGGGGCAGGCTGCTTCGGTTCATACGATCTCCTCCACGGTCGCGCTCAGGCAGGCGGCGCACTCGATGGCTTGCAGCAGCACGCCCGGCTGCGGGTTGCGCCAGCGCGCGGCCACGTGGCCGTCGGGGCGCAGCAGGTAGACGGCGCCTTCGAGCGCGCCGAGGGCCGCAAAGGCATCCCGCGTGGCGCTCGTGAGTTCCAGCTCGTGCAGTTGCACCGGCAGGCCGCGCGCCGCGGCCCGCCGGAGCTGCGCCGTGCAGGCCGGGTGCGCCTGGCCCGCGTTGAACACGAGCACCGTGAAGCACGGGCCGATCCGGTCGGTCAGGTGCGCCTGCTCGCCCAGCGGCTGCTCGGACATTGCGTCGCCGGGCTGCGGCCCGGCGCCCAGGTCGTCGCTGCTGCTCGACAGGGGCGAATCCGCATAGCTCACGGCCTGCGTCTGGCGCGGGTTGATCAGGTTGGCAATGCCGCGGTGCTCGAAGGACAGCGACAGGGCCGCCTCGCGCAGCAGGTCGAAGCCGCGCGAGGGCGGCGACATGAACTCGGTGCTGCGCATCGCGCTCTCGGCGTTGATGTGGAAGGCGGCGATGCGCTCGCTCGAGTAGCTGTCCAGCAGCGATGCGCCCGACACGCCGCGCGCCACCAGCGCCAGCTTCCAGGCCAGGTTGTCGGCGTCGTCGAAGCCGGAGTTCAGCCCGCGCACGCCGAAGATCGGCATGGCATGCGCCGCGTTGCCGGCGAAGAGGATGCGGCCCGCTCGGCCGTGGCGATAGCTTTGCAGCGTCATCGCGCCGGCGCGGTAGATCGAGGTCCACACCGTCTTCCACGACAGGTGCCCTTCGCCGATCGCCTCCAGGTGGCGGGTGACGAAGTCGCGCACGTTCTCGGGCTGCAGCGCGGTCTCGCTGTCCTGCCCGGCGCGCAGCTGGTAGTCGATGCGCCAGATGTCGTCGGGCTGGCGGTGCATCAGCACGGTGGAGCCCGGGTTCCACGGCGGGTCGAACCAGGCGCGGCGCTCGGTGGGGTGCTTGCTGTGCAGCTCGATGTCGATGATCACGTAGCGGCCCTCGTAGGCCGTGCCTTCCAGGTTCAGACCCAGCGACTTGCGCACGAAGCTCTGGCCGCCGTCGCAGGCCACCATCCACCCGGCGTGCAGGGCGTAGCTGCCCAGCGGGTTGCGAACGTGCAGCGCCAAGCCGGCTTCGCCTTCGTCGTCGAATCCGGTGAGCTCGGTGCCCCAGCGGATGTCGATCAGGCCCGGCGTGGCGGCATTGCGCCGCTGGATCTCCTCGAGCAGGTACTGCTCGATGTAGTACTGCTCCAGGTTGATCATCGGCGGCAGCTTCTGGCGCACGTCGTTGGGCATCTCGAAGCGAAACACCTCCTGCGTCTTGTAGAAGCTGGTGCCGCCCGTCCAGGGCAGGCCCTTGCCGAGAAAGGCCGGGAGCGCGCCCAGGCGCTCCACGATCTCCAGGCTGCGGCGCGAGATGCACGCGGCGCGGCTGCCCACGCAGACCGTGTCGTCGGCCTCCAGGATCACGCTGCGCATGCCATGGTTGGCCAGGCCCAGGGCCAGCGACATGCCCACCGGCCCGCCGCCGACGATGACCACCGGATGCCGGCCGGGTTCCAGTCCGCCTTCCAGCGGCGGCAGCCAGGGTGCAAAACGGGTGTAGTCGAAGGCGCCCACCGAAGGCGGGAGCGCATCGCCTTCAAGTTGCGGCGCCAGCGGGCCGCCGGCGGCATCGCCGGGCCGGGCGGATGGCGTGGGAGTGAGAACGCTGGTGGTGTTCATGCGAAGGGATTGTCCGGATGCGCCCCGCGCCTCGTTGTCCTAACTTCGTACGAGGTAGAAACCCTTGAAAGCTCGCATGCGGCGCTGGCGCCTCGTTCCCAATCCATCCGCTTCGTTTTCGTCTCCCCTGGTGCTCACGCTGCTGTCGGGCGTGGGTACGCAGGAGCTGGCGCGCAGCTACCTCGACGCCATGCATCGGCTGCTGCCCGTCACCTTCTGCACGGTGTTTGCCGTGGGCGCCAGCGGGCGCATCGAGACCGTGTCGGACGCCAGCA
>JAFECZ010000057.1 GCA_018241905.1 Pseudomonadota bacterium | reverse complement strand
TTGGCCGCCGGCACGATGGGGCCGACGGGGGCCGACTGCTCGAACGCCTTGCCGATTTCCCAGGGGCGGCCCTGCTTCTTCATCTCGCCTTGCAGGTCGCGCCGGGTCATGTCCAGGCCCACGGCGTAGCCGTAGATGTGCTTGTGCGCGTCGGCCGCCTTGATGTTCTTGCCGCCCGTGCCGATGGCCACCACCAGCTCGATCTCGTGGTGCAGGTTCTTGGTGAGCGGCGGGTAGGCCATGGTGCCCGTCTCGCCTTCGTTCACCACCACGGCGTTGGTAGCGGGCTTGATGAAGAAGAAGGGCGGCTCGCGGCCGGTGAAGCCCATCTCCTTGGCGTGCTCTTCATAGTTGCGGCCCACGCAATAGATGCGGTGCACCGGATAGCGTCCCGCTTCGCCCACCACCGGGATGGAAACCATGGGGACAGGAGAGAAAACAAACTCGGAGGCCATCGCGCTGTCGTCCTTTGTGCTCAGATCTGGGGAAAAACGAATTGGAATTGAGTGCAACCTTGCAGTGTGCCAGAGGCACAGGCCCCGTGCTTGTGCCGGCAGGGGCGCCGCCGCTATGCTCGTCGGATCATGAAGCTGTACAACTATTTTCGTTCCTCCGCCTCCTTTCGCGTGCGCATTGCGCTGGCACTCAAGGGATTGCCCTATGACTACCAGGCCGTGCACATCGCGCGCGGCGACCACAAGAAGCCGCCGTACGCCGACATCTCGGCCGACACGCTGGTGCCGATGCTGGAGCTGGACGACGGCACGCGCCTGTCGCAGTCGATGGCCATCATCGAGTATCTGGACGAACTGCACCCGCAGCCGCGCCTGCTGCCGGCCGATGCGCTGGGCCGCGCCCGGGTGCGCGCACTGGCCGAGTCCATTGCCTGCGAGATCCATCCGCTGAACAACCTGCGCGTGCTCAAGTACCTGGTGCGCGAGCTCAAGCAGGACGACGAGGCCAAGAACGCCTGGTACCGCCATTGGGTGCGCGAAGGCCTCGAAGCCTTCGAGCGCCAGCTGGCGCAGTTGCCGGCCTCCACCTACTGCTATGGCGACACGCCTACGCTGGCCGACTGCTGCCTGGTGCCGCAGATCTTCAATGGCCAGCGCTTCAACTGCGATTTCAGCGGCCTGGACCGCACCATGCGCGCCTTCGAGGCCTGCATGAAGCTCGAAGCCTTCCAGGCCTCGCAGCCCTCGCGCTGCCCGGACGCGGAAGCGTGACCGCCCACCTGCTCGATCCCGACTGGATCGTTCCCGACTGGCCCGCACCGCCTGGCGTGCGCGCGGTGTGCACCACGCGTGCCGGCGGCGTGTCGAGCGGCCCTTATGCAAGCCTGAACCTGGGCGACCACGTGGGCGACATGCCCGCCAGCGTGGCGGCCAACCGCGAGCGGCTGGCCAAGGCCATCGGTGCGCGGCCCGTCTTCCTGCGGCAGGTGCACGGCACCGACGTGGCCGTGCTCGATGACGCCACCGCCGACGACACCGAGGCCGATGCCGCCTGCACGGCCCACGCGGGCCTGGCCTGCACGGTGATGGTGGCCGACTGCCTGCCGGTGCTCTTCACCGACGCGCAGGGGCGGCGCGTGGCGGCGGCCCATGCCGGCTGGCGCGGCCTGGCCTCGGGCGTGCTGGCGCGGGCGGTTCAGAGCTTCGAGCACAACGAAGGCGCACACGACGAGCTCATGGCCTGGCTGGGCCCCTGCATCGGGCCGCAGGCCTTCGAGGTGGGCGGCGAAGTCAAGGCGCAGTTCGAGGCCGCCGACGCCGAGGCGGCCCGGTGCTTCAAGCCCGCGGGCGCACCGGGCAAGTGGCTGGCCGATCTGCCCGCATTGGCCAGATTGCACCTGCAGGCGCTGGGCGTGCGGCAGGTCCACGGCAACGACGGCAGCATCGGCTGGTGCACCGTTGCCAACGCGTCACGTTTCTTTTCCTATCGGCGCGAGCGGGTCAGCGGCCGCCTGGCCGCCCTGGTCTGGCGCGAGCGCTGAGGCCTGCGCAGAAGCAGCGGCGCCTGCCGACATGGCTGCTTCCCGTGCGGCCTGTTCGCGGGCCTGGCGGGCCCGGCGGCGCGCCGGCGCGCGCATGATGTAGGCAATGATCGCCACAGGCAGCGCCCCATACAGCAGGAAGGTGAAGATGGCCCCCAGCACGGTGCCGGTGGTGTTGGTGGCCTCGGCCACGGCCATCATCAGGGCTACATACAGCCAGGCGATGATCACGAGATGCATAAGTCGAGAAGCGCGATGAGCCTTTGCGGTTCGCGTTGTGGGGGGTCGTCGAATGCAGCATACTCAATGCGAAAGCATCCGCACCTCACAGGGACAGGAGACACCCATGAATAAGCAGGGCGCCACGACGGCCGAGGCAATGCTCGGTCAATTCGCGCAGGGTTGGACCCAGGCATTGGCTTCGATCCAGGCCTTGGGCAATGGCAACGGCAATGGCACGGCCAGCGGGGCTTCCTGGCAATTGCCGCAGGTCAGCTTCGATCCCGAGCAGCTGCAGGCCTTGCAGCAACAGTATGTTTCGCAGGCGGCCGAGCTGTGGCAGCAGGGCTTTGCAGCCCATTCGCTGGGTGATCGGCGTTTCGCCGGCGAAGCATGGGGCAGCAACCCGGTGGCTTCGCTTGCCGCGGCGGTCTACCTGCTCAATGCGCGCACCATGATGGCCATGGCCGAGGCGGCCCAGGCAGACGCCAAGACCCGTGCCCGCCTGCGCTTCGCGGTCGAGCAGTGGATGGCGGCCAGTGCGCCGAGCAATTTCCTGGCCTTCAACGCCGACGCCCAGCAAAAAGCCATCGACACCCAGGGCGAGAGCATTGCCCGCGGCATGCAGAACCTGCTGGGCGACATCCAGCAGGGCCACCTGAGCATGACCGACGAGCGCGCCTTCGAGGTGGGCCGCAACGTGGCCACCACCGAAGGCGCCGTGGTGTTCGAGAACGAGTTGTTCCAGCTGCTGGAGTACAAGCCGGCCGGCGCCAAGGTGTACGAGCGGCCCTTCCTGCTGGTGCCGCCTTGCATCAACAAGTTCTATATCCTCGACCTGCAGCCCGAGAACTCGCTCATCCGCTACGCGGTGGATCAAGGACACCGCGTGTTCGTGGTGAGCTGGCGCAACCCCGACGAGTCGCTGCGCGAGGCCACCTGGGACGACTACATCGAGAACGCCGCCATCCGCGCCATCCAGGCGGTGCAGGAAATCTCGGGCAGCGAGCAGATCAACGCACTGGGCTTCTGCGTGGGCGGCACCATCCTGGCCACGGCGCTGGCGGTGCTGGCGGCGCGCGGCGAGCACCCGGTGGCATCGGTCACCTTCCTGACCACGCTCCTGGACTTTACCGACACCGGCATCCTCGACGTGTTCATCGACGAGCCCACGGTGCAGTTCCGCGAAATGACCATGGGGCAGGGCGGCCTGATGCCCGGCGGCGACCTGGCTTCGACCTTCAGCTTCCTGCGTCCCAACGACCTGGTCTGGAATTACGTGGTGGGCAACTATCTCAAGGGTGAAACGCCGCCGGCCTTCGACCTGCTGTACTGGAACTGCGACGCCACCAACCTGCCCGGCCCCTTCTACGCCTGGTACCTGCGCAACACCTACCTGGACAACAAGCTGCGCACGCCCGGCGCGCTCACGGTGTGCGGCGAGAAGATCGACCTGGGCGCCATCGAGGCACCCGCCTACATCTACGGCTCGCGCGAGGACCACATCGTGCCCATCGGGGGTGCCTATGCGTCCACGCAGTTGCTCAAGGGCAAGAAGCGCTTCGTCATGGGCGCCTCGGGCCACATCGCCGGCGTGATCAATCCGCCCGCCAAGAAAAAGCGCAGCCACTGGATCCGCGAAGACGGCAGGCTGCCGGCCGACCAGGCCGAATGGGCAGCCGGCGCCACCGAGCATCCGGGCAGTTGGTGGACCGACTGGTCCAAGTGGCTGGCCACGCATGCGGGCAAGCAGATCGCCGCACCCAAGACCTATGGCCGCGGCACCAAGTACAAGGCCAAGGAGCCGGCACCCGGCAGCTACGTCAAGGCCAAGGCCTGAATTCATCCCCCCCTCAAGCTCGAGTTCATCAGGAGAGATCACATGGAAGACATCGTCATCGTTTCGGCCGCGCGCACTGCTGTGGGCAAGTTTGGAGGTTCGCTGGCCGGCATCCCGGCCACCGAGCTGGGCGCCATCGTCATCAAGGAAGTACTGCAGCGTGCCAAGCTGAGCAACGACCAGGTCGGCGAAGTCATCATGGGGCAGGTGCTCGCAGCGGGCGCCGGCCAGAACCCGGCGCGCCAGGCGCTGCTCAAGAGCGGCATCGTCAAGGAAACGCCGGCGCTCACCATCAATGCCGTGTGCGGCTCGGGCCTCAAGGCCGTCATGCTGGCCGCGCAGGCGGTGGCCTATGGCGACAGCGAGATCGTGGTGGCCGGCGGCCAGGAAAGCATGAGCCTGGCGCCGCACGTGCTGCCCAACTCGCGCAACGGCCAGCGCATGGGCGACTGGAAGCTGCAGGACACCATGATCGTCGACGGCCTGTGGGACGTGTACAACCAGTACCACATGGGCATCACCGCCGAGAACGTGGCCAAGAAGTACGGCATCGACCGCTCGGCGCAAGACGAACTGGCCCTGGCCAGCCAGACCAAGGCTGCCGCCGCGCAAGATGCCGGCAAGTTCAAGGACGAGATCGTCGGCGTCAACATTCCGCAGAAGAAGGGCGACCCGGTGGTGTTCAACACCGACGAGTTCATCAACCGCAAGACCAGCGCCGAAGGCCTGGCCGGGCTGCGTCCCGCCTTCGACAAGGCCGGCGGCGTGACGGCCGGCAATGCCTCGGGCCTGAACGACGGTGCTGCCGCCGTGGTGGTCATGTCGGCCAAGAAGGCCGATTCGCTGGGCCTCAAGCCGCTGGGTCGCATTGCCAGCTTCGCCACCTCGGGCCTCGATCCCGCCTACATGGGCATGGGCCCGGTGCCGGCTTCGCAGAAGGCGCTGCAGCGCGCCGGCTGGAAGCCCGCCGACCTCGACCTGCTTGAGATCAACGAAGCCTTCGCCGCGCAGGCCTGCGCGGTGAACAAGGAAATGGGCTGGGACATCAACAAGGTCAACGTCAATGGCGGTGCCATTGCCATCGGCCATCCCATCGGCGCCTCGGGCTGCCGCATCCTGGTGACGCTGCTGCACGAGATGCAGCGCCAGAACGCCAAGAAGGGCATTGCCTCGCTGTGCATCGGCGGCGGCATGGGCGTGGCCCTGACCATCGAGCGCTGATCGCCGACTCGAAAGCGCCCCGGTGCGCAGCATTGCGTCGTTGCCAGGGCCGGCAGGCTTGCCGGTGCTGGGCAACGCGTTGCAGGTCAAGGTGCCAAGGCTGCACCGGCAACTGGAACAATGGGCCGATGAATTCGGCCCTTTTTTCAAGGTCAAGCTGGGGCGCCATCCGACGCTGGTGGTAAGCGACCACGCGCTGGTCGCGCAACTGCTGCGCGAGCGGCCCGACGGTTTCAAGCGGTCCAGCCGCATGGAGGAGATCGGCGCCGAGATGGGCCTCAAGCCGGGCGTGTTCGGCGCCAGCGGCGACGACTGGAAGCGCCAGCGCCGCATGGTGATGGCGAGCTTCGATCCCGCGCACATTCGGGATTACTTTCCTTCCTTGCAAGTCACCGCCGCGCGACTGGGCCGGCGCTGGCAGGCCGCCGCGCAACAGGGCCGCGATATCGACGTGCAGCCCGACCTGATGCGCTTCACGGTCGACACCATCGCGGGCCTGGCCTTCGGTGCGGAGGTGAACACGCTGGAGTCCGAAGGCGACGTGATCCAGCAGCACCTGGACAAGATCTTTCCTTCGCTGTTCAAGCGGCTGGTATCGCCGCTGCCCGTGTGGCGCTGGTTTCCTTCGGCGGCGGACAAGCGACTGGTGCGCAGCGTGGCCGAGGTCAACCACGCAGTGAACGGCTTCGTGGCACAGGCACGGGCGCGCATGCAGGCGGACCCGGCGCTTCGCACCCGGCCGCGCAATTTGCTGGAGGCCATGATTGCCGCGGCCGACGAGCCGGGCAGCGGCATCAGCGACGAGCAGGTGGCCGGCAACGTCATGACCATGCTGCTGGCCGGCGAAGACACCACGGCCAACACCATCGCGTGGATGATCGACCTGCTGTGGCGCAACCCCGAGGCGCGAACCCACGCCACGCACGAGGTTCGCCAACTGCTGGGCCGGCCCGACGCGCTGCCCACCTTCGAGCAGACCGACCAGCTCGACTACCTGGAGGCCTGCGCGCACGAGACCATGCGGCTCAAGCCCGTGGCCCCGATGATCGGGCTGCAGGCCTTGCATGACACCGAGATCGCCGGCGTGCGCGTTCCCCGGGGCGTGGTCGTGCTGGCGCTGATGCGACGCGACAGCGTCAGCGACAAGCATCTGCCGGATGCGGCACGCTTCATGCCCGAGCGCTGGATGGACGGCACAGTGGCGGCGGGGCAGCCCAAGCGCATCTCCATGCCTTTCGGCGCCGGGCCGCGCATCTGCCCGGGGCGCTATCTGGCGCTGCTGGAAATCAAGATGGCCATGGCCATGCTGCTCAATCGCTTCGACATCCGGTCGATCGATACGCCCGACGGACTTCCCGCGCAGGAGCACATGGCGTTCACGATGGCGCCGGTGGGGCTGCGAATGAGGCTGGGCGAGCGGGCCGCCGGCTGATCGGGCATCGCTGCTCTCAGCGCTTGGCGTCGCGCGGCAGGCGTTTTTCCGCGGGGCGCAGCGCCGCGCGTTCGCTCTCCTTGCCAGAGGGCGTCTGCGCATCCAGGCCGCGGTCGGGTGTCTCGGTTACCTGCGGCAGGTCCGTGGCGTGCTCGATCAGCTCCTCGATCACCAGGCGACCGTAGCGTTGGGCGCGCTCGGCGCCATGCTGCTTCGCCACCGCTGCCACGCGCACAGCCAGGTCGCCCTCGGCGCGCACGATCAGCCAGTGGTAGCCCAGCTCGGCCAGCTCGCGGTGCGCCTTCACCAGGTTCAGTTCCTGGCCGAACTCGGCCAGCGGGCTCGCGTCCAGGATGTCGGTGTCGACCTGCTCGACCATCTGCCTGTCGGTCATGTAGCGCACGGCCTCGCCCCGCAGGCCCGGCTCGTTGGCAAGCGCGGCCTGTGCGGCCTGGGCCTGGCGGGCCGAAGGAAAGGAGATCACCACGTGGCCCACCGGCTTGTACACACCGAAGCTGGTGCTGTCTGCTTCACTCATGAAACGGCTCCGTCATGGTCCTCAAGAGGCACTGCGTGTGGTTCATGAGTGAATTACAGGCCGCCAAGGCGCCGCTGCCGGTGCTGCACATGCCCGAGCGCGTGTCGGTCGATGCCGGCTCGATTTGTCGGCGCCGCCTCGCGCGGGCTTGTATCGCGGCGTGCTTGCCTGCTTAATGGCACCTGGCGGGCGCGTGCGCCTTCCACGGGCCCCACACCAGGAGATGTCCATGAGCAACCATGTCTACAAGCACCTGGAGCTGACCGGCTCCTCGACCGACAGCAGCGACGACGCCGTGCGCCGTGCCATTGCCAAGGCGAGCGAGACGGTGCGCAACATCCAGTGGTTCGAGGTGGTGCAGACGCGCGGCCATGTGCACGAAGGCAAGGTGCAGCACTGGCAGGTCACGCTGAAAGTGGGCTTCACGCTCGAATAGCGCGCGCACACGAATGCGCCGCCGCTTGTTGCGGGGGCGAGATCATCGCGGCGCCCCAGGCCGTTTGGATTAGCGTTTTCCTAGGGGTTTCGCGGCAGCCGCCCGCCTACAGTTGTCGGCCATGCAAACCGGCGCCTACGTCTCTCACTTGCTGAAGACGCAGTTGCACGCAGGCGCCGGCGCACACCCGTCGTGGCGCGACGAGTTCGACGCTGCCGTGCTGCTGGTCGACATTGCGGGGTCGTCGGGTTTGACCGAGCGATTCGCCGCGGAAGGCCCGCACGGCGCCGAGCGCCTGAGCACCGTGCTCGACCAGTACTTCGGCGAGGTGTTCGACATCGTCGCGGCGCACGGCGGCGACGTGGTGCAGATCGAGGGCGACGCGGTGCTCGCCATCTGGCGCGCGGGCCCCGAGTGGGCCGGTGCGGCGCATCATGCGGCCGCCGCGGCCATTGCGCTGCGCGACGCCTTCAACGGGCGGGCGCTGGTGTTCGACGTGGTGCTGCGCCATCGCATTGCGCTGGCCACAGGATCGGTCACGGCCGTCACTTTCCAGAATCCGGGCGATCGCGGCTATCACGCAGTCACCGGCGCCCCGATGCGGGAGCTGGCGAGCCTGGCGCATGCCGGCAATCCCGGCGAGATCTTCATGAGCGAGCGCTTTGCCGCCGAACTCGGCAGCGCCGCCCGGACGCTGGACGACGGCGGCGCCGGCCACGCGTTCAAGTGCCTGGCCTCGCTGCACGGCGATGCGCCGCCGGCCATCGAAGCATTGGCAGCGACGGAAGAGGGCGCCGGCGCATTGGCGCACCGCTACGTGCCGCGCGTGGTGGGCGAGCGGGCCGAAGCCTCCGAGGCCGGCTGGCTGGCCGAGTTCCGCATGATCACCGTCGTGCACACGCAGCTGCGCGGGCTGGACCCGGCTGCGCCGGACGCGACCGACGGCATCCTGCGTGCGATCGAGGCCATGCGCAACGCCATCGAGCCGTTGTCGGCCGTGGTGTTCGAGCTGGTGGTGGGCGACAAGGGCGTAATCGCGGTGGTGGCGTGCGGGCTGCCCGGCCAGGCACGCGAGAACGATGCAACGCGCGGCCTCGAAGCCGCAAGGCGGATGCACGCCGGCCTGCGCGCTGTGGGCGTTGCCGCATCCATCGGAGTGGCCACGGGGCGTGCCTTCTGCAGCGATGTCGGCAGCCGCACGCGGCGGCACTTCCTGGTGACCGGGCCGTTGATGCACCGCTCCGCACGCCTCATGCAGAACGCCGGCGGCTCCATCCTGGTCGACGACGCGACCGTGCGCGCAGCCGCGGCCATGGCGCAGTTCCACTTCACCGAGCCCGAGCCGCTCAAGGTCAAGGGCCTGCACGAGCCGCTGCTGGCGCATCGCTTCGACGACGCGCATCAAGGGCTGGGCGCCGTGCCACCCCGCCGGCCCGCGTGGCTGCACGGCCGCGAGGGCGAGATGCAGGCCTTCGAGCAGATGCTGGATGTCCTGGAGCAGGGCCGCGGCGGCGCCGTCTCGATCGAGGCGGAGTCGGGGGCGGGCAAGTCGCATCTGCTGCGCCAGTTCGACGCGGCGGCGCAGGCGCGCGGCTTCACCCTCATCACCATGACCACCTCGTCGTTCCAGACGCACGAGGCCTATGCGGCCTGCCGCTCGCTGGTGCGGCGCCTGCTGTGGAAGCCGGGCGATCCGCCGCAGCCGCCCGCCGCGCTGCTGCGCGAGCGGCTGCTGGGTGCCCTGCAGGGCGACCCCGCCGCGGCCAAGGCCGCGCTGATGGAAGACATCCTGCCGCTGCAGATCGAGGACGACGGCCTGGCCGCGCAGATCGGCGGGCAGGCGCGGCTGGCCGGCCTGCAAGACCTGCTCGCCGTTCTGCTGGTGCGCACTGCGGCGCACGCGCCGCTGGTGCTGGCGCTGGACGACCTGCACTGGATCGACGAGCCCTCGGCGCAGCTGATGTCCGGCCTGTATCCGCGCCTGCCGCAACTGCTGTGGGTCCTGGCCTCGCGACCGCTGGATGCCGGCGCCGCGCCGCATGCCGTGAAGTTGTTCGACGCGGTACGCCCGCGGCTGTCGCTGGCGCGCCTGCCCTTCGATGCCATCGAGGCCATCGCCTCGGACCTGCTGGGCACGCCCGATGTGCCCAGGCGGCTGGTGGAGTTTGTCCACCGGCGCTGCGCGGGCCTGCCTTTCCATGCGGTGCAACTGGTGCTGGCCCTGCTCGAGAAAGGCGTGGTCTCGGTCCGGGACGGCAGGATTCGCCTGGTCGAGTCGGACCTGGAATCGAACATCGTTCCGAGCAATGTGCGGGACCTGGTCGTCAGCCGCCTCGATGGCCTGCCGGCCTCGCACCTGATGACGGCCAAGGTCGCCAGCGTGGTCGGCCGCTCGGTGTCGGCCGAGGCGGTGCAGGCCATCCATCCGATGGCGGTGGACGAGGCCGGCGTGGATGCCATGCTCAAGGCATTGGCCGCCGCGGCCATCCTGGAGCCCGAGGCGCCGTCGGCCGGCACCTATGTCTTTCACCACGCCATCCTCCAGGAGGTGACCTACGACCTGCTGAGCCTGCGGCAGCGCCAGCCGCTGCACCGGGGGCTGGCCGAGTTCCTCGAGCGGCGCCACGCCGGCGAGCTCGAGCCTCATTTCGCCGCGCTGGCACACCACTGGGAACTGGCCGAGCGCTTCAATGAAGCCATCCGCTATCGGCAACTGGCGGCGAGCTATTCGCTGGAGCGCAGCGCCAACCACGACGCGCTGATTCACGTCGGCCACATCCAGCGCGTGGCCGCGCAGGCGCGCATCGTGCTGCCCACGCAGCAGGAGGCCGAGCTGGCGCGACTGCAGGGCGATGCCTGCCACGAGCTGTCGCGTTTCGAGGACGCCCACACATGGTTCAACGTGTGCGCCGCGCTCAGCGAGATACGGGTGCCCGCGAGCCGCACGGCCATCGGCTTCAGCCTGGTGGGGGAAATCTGGCAGCAGCTGGCGCACCGCTTCGGCCTGGCGCGTCCCAGCCGCGACGCGCAGGCCCGCGCTCGCGACCAGCTGAGCGCCCACATCTTCACGCGGCACGCGGAACGCGCGTATTTCCGCGGCGATGCGCTGAGCATGCTGCACGACGCGCTGACCTCGCTGAACCGCGCCGAGCGTGCGCAGGCGGTGGCCGAAACGGTCGGTGGGCTGGGCGGCCTGGCCATCGGCTTCGGTACCGCGGGCTTGCACCGCGTGGCGGGCTTCTACCGGCGCCGCGCGATTGCGCTGGCCGAGCGCGACGGAACCCTGCACGACCAGGGCTTTGCGCATCTGCTGGCGGCGGTCTTCACCTTCCAGGCCGGGCATTGGTCCGACATGGACCGGCACTGCGACACCGGCGCGGCGATCTTCGAGCGCCTTGGCGACCGCTTTCGGGCCCAGTCGTGCCGCGTCATCCAGGCCTTTGCCGATCTGCTGCGTGGCGACTATGCCAAGGCCTCGATGCGCCTGGGCGCCTACGGCAAGGATGCCGAGCAGGTCGAGAACGTGCCCGTGCGGGCCTGGGTGTTGTGCGGCCTGGCCTTGCTCGACATGCAGGCCGGGCGCGATCCGGTCCGCGTGCTGCAGCGCATCGCGCTGGCTCGCAGCGAAGCACTGCATCGGGCCGAGCGCTTGCTGTGCGACGGCATCGAGGCTGCGGCGCAACTGGAAGCCGGCAACGCCGGCCAGGCGCTGCGCGCGGCCACCACCGCGCTGGAAAACATGCTGGAAAGCGCGCCGACCATGGGCATCGCGCTGCTCAGCGTGGCGGCCGTGGCCGAAGTTCACCTGGCCCTGGCGCAAGGGCCCGCGCAAGCCAGGGCGTCCTTGCAAGCGCGGCTCAAGCCGACCCGCGTGGCCTGCCGCGCGGCCGGCAGCTACGCAGACAAGATCGTGATCTTCAAGGCGCGCGAAAGGCTGGTGCGCGGGCACCTGGCGCTTGCATTGGGCAACCGCTCCAAGGCAGCCGCGTGCTGGCGCCAGGGCATCGGCCATGCGACCCGGTTTGCGCTGCCTTTCGAAGAAGCCTTGTGCCACCTGGCGCTGGCCGGCGTGGAGGCTTCGCCCCAGAAGCGGAGCGAACACCTGGCGCTTGGCAAGGCGATCATGGACAAGCTCGGCGCCGACCCCTGGAAGCTCGCCGCGCTGCCCGCCGCCACGCGCTGGAATCCGAATCTCAACCTGGAGGAGCCTGCATGAGCCCGAAGAAGAAGATTGCGATTCTTGGCGGCGGCATGGCCGGCCTGAGCGCCGCCTACGAGCTCACGCGCACGCCCGAGCTGCGCGCGCGCCACGAAGTCACGCTCTACCAGCTGGGGTGGCGCCTGGGCGGCAAGGCCGCCAGCGGCCGCGACGCGCTGGGCCGCAACCTGGAGCACGGCCTTCACGTGTGGTTCGGCTGCTATGCGAACGTGTTCGGCATGGTGCAGGAGATCTACGCCAACCGCACGCCGCCGCCGGGCTGCCCGCTGCAGCACTGGACCGACGTGGCCAAGCCCCAGCTGTACACGCCCATCGGCGTGAAGACCGGCACCGGCTACACCTACTTCCCCCTGACCTGGCCGACCAACGAGGGCACGCCGGGGCAGGGCGGCGTGAACATGACGCCGGCCGAGGCCTGGACCACGATGTGGAACCTGTTCGTGCTGGTGGTCAAGGGCGTCATCGGCCGACTGGACGCAGCGGGCCAGGCCGCCGCGAAACCCGCGGCGCAGCCGTTGCCCGGCGGCTTTGCCGCGTCGGCGCTCGTGCGGCTGGTCGAGACCGAGCTGGCGCGGGCCAAGGAACTGTTCGCCCGTTCGCAGTCGACGCAGCTCGGCCTGCACGAACTGGCCGATGCCGGCGGGCTGTGGATGAAGTCGCTGCTGGCCGACCCGTCCACGGTCGACGCGCAGCATGTGGCGCAACTGCTGGACATGCATCGCAGGCTGCAGTCGGCCTTTCGAGATGCGGCGGCGCGCGCCCGTCCGGCGGTGGCGGGCACGCCGCTGGCGCTGGAGCTGCAGATCGTCGAGGAGCTGATCGACATCGCGATTGCCGCCGCGGCCGGCTACTTCGCCGACCTGGTGCTGCCCGACAAGCCCTTCGAGTCCATCGACGACTTCGACTTTCGCGCCTGGCTCGTCAAGCATGGCGCCAACGCAGGCATCGTGGCCGACTCGACCGTGACCCGCATCGTCTACGACACGCTGTTCCAGTACGCGGACGGCGACGTGGGCCGGCCGTCGTACGCGGCGGGCACCGCGCTGGGCGTGTGCGCGCGGCTCCTGGGCACCTTCAAGGGCTCGATGATGTGGGACATCCAGACTGGCATGGGCGAGGCGGTGGTGGCGCCCCTGTACCAGGCGCTGGTCGATGCGGGCGTGAAGGTGCAGTTCTTCCGCAAGGTGACGCGCCTGGCGCTTTCGCAGGACGGCCGGCAGATCGAAGCCGTGCACATGGACCGCCAGGCCGATGTGCGGGAGGGAGACTACCGCCCCACCTTCTGGCTCGAGAGCGAGAAGCTGGTGTGCTGGCCCAGCGAACCCGACTGGTCGCAGCTCAAGGACGGCGCGCGGATGAAGGCCGCCGGCGTCAACTTCGAGAGTCACTGGTGCGACTGGCCGGCCGCCGGCAAGGAGGTGCTCAGGCTGGGCAGCGAGTTCGACACCGTGGTGCTTGCGATCTCGATGGGCGCCTACAAGCCGCTGAACAACGAGCCGACCATGTGCGACGAGCTGCTGCAAAAGGGCGGCCGCTTTGCCGCCTTCGTGCAGAACATCGACATCGTGGCGACACAGGCCCTGCAGCTGTGGTCCAACCAGACGCTGGAGCAACTCGGCTGGACCAGCGGCAAGCCGGCCACCGTGTCGGGCCCCGAGTACATGAACATCTGGGCCGACATGTCGCAGGTGCTGTCGGTGGAGCCCGCGGTGGGCTTTGCCAAGCCGATGTCGCTGCACTACCTGTGCGGCACCTATGCCACCACGCTGTACCGGCAGCCTTCCACCGAGGCGGGCGTGCCGACGAAGGCATGGAACGAACTGCGCACGCAGACCATCGCCTGGCTCAACGATGCGTCGGCCTGCATCTGGCCGGCGGCCCGCACGCCCGAGGGCAAGTTCCGCTTCGACGTGCTCACCGACTTCGGCGGATCGGCCAGCGGGCAGGCGCGCTTCGACCAGCAATTCCTGCGCGCCAACATCGACCCGACCGAATGCTGCGTGCTCTCGGCGGCCGGCACCACGCAGTACCGGCTGCACCCGGCCGAGAGCGGCTTTGCCAACCTGATCCTGGCCGGCGAGGCGACGCGCCACGGCTTCAACACCACCGCCATCGAAGGCGCGGTGATGTCGGGCATGGCCGCGTCGCGCGCCATCTGCGGCCAGCCGGCCGTCATCGTCGGCTACGACTTCCTGCAGCGCAAGCCGTCGCAGCGCGAGGAGTAGACACGCCATGGCCGAGCTTCCTGCCTTCATCTCCTGGGTCGGCCATGGCGCGGCCAGCCTGGCCCAGCCCGCCGCCTTCACCGGCGCAAAGTCCCATGTCTTCGGCTTTCGCGCCGACACGGGCGCGATGCAGGCGCTGGCCGATTCGCTGCTCAATCCCGTGGGCGGCACCAGCGTGAACTACCGCGTGCTGGCGGGCTTCTCGATGATCAACTTCATGACCATCGAGCACTGCACTTCGCAGATCGACACCATCGGCTGGGAGCCGGGCCGCGAATGCGCGCTGTGGGTGCCCTTGCTCGAGACGGATCATCGACACGGGACGATGCGCATCGTGTTCTGGACACCCTACATCTTCATCGACTACACCATCGGCCTGTTGACCGGGCGCGAGGTGTGGGGCTGGCCGAAGGTGGATGCGCGCATCGCGGTGCCGGGCGACGCGCCGAACACCAACTTCACCTGCACGACGACCGTGTTCGACACGCTGTCTGCGCAAACGCCGGCCCGCACTTGCGCGCTGCTTGCCGTGGCAGGGCCGACGCCGCCGCCAGCAGTTGCAGCGGCCGTGCAGTGGACCAGCGGCCGCGACGCGGTGCGCGCCATTCTCGGTGCAGCGCTCTCTGGCGTCGAACGCGAGCTGGTCGACGCGTTGATCGACGGCCCGGTCATACCGACCGTGCAGATGAAGCAGTTTCGCGATTCGCTCGATCCGGCGCGGGCCTGCTTCCAGGCCATCGTCGACTCGCCGGCGCAGCCCACCGGCTTTTCCGGCGGCGGCTTGCTGCGTGCGGGCGACTACCGGCTGGAGATCGCCACCTGCGCGAGCCACCGCATCGTGCAGGACCTGCTGGGCACGTCTCCAGGCCCCGGCCAGACGACGGTGCCCATCGATGTCGCCGCGTGGGTGGCGATGGATTTCAAGGCGCTGCCCGGGCCGGTGGTCGTCTCGCGAACCTGAGCCGTCATGCGGCGGAGATGGCCGCGGCCGCGAGCATGCCGGACTCGATGGCCGATTCGAAGCAGCCGCCGCTGAAGCGGGTCAGCGTCCAGTCGCCGGCCAGGTAGAGATTGCCGAACTGCGCAGGACCGGGCGGCAGCCGATGGGTCACGCTGCCGGCCGGGGTTTGAACATAGCGCTCGGCGCCTTCCCAGTTGGCGCGGCAGTAGCGCGAGACTTCCACGCCGGGCTTCAGCGGGCCGGCCGGCGTGGCAACCGAGGGCCACAGGCCGGCGATGGAGGCGTCGAGCCAGGCTTGCGCATCGCGGTTCGGGTCGGCGTGCGAGGCGCTTTCGGGCAGGCAGCCGCAGAAGTACTCGATGGCCTGGGGAGCGGTGCCCGCCGGCCAGGCTTCGCGCGGCAATTGCTGCGACATGTCGGCCCAGGAGTCGAAGCGCTCCGCATAGGCAGAGACGATGGTCGCGCTGCTGGGCCATCCCAGTTCGCCCAGCCCCGGCTTGAGCCAGAGCTGGAAGGCTTCGGTGGCCACCGAGACGCTTTGCGCGACCATGGTCGACCAGCGTGCGCTGGCGGCGGCCAGCGCGGGTGCCACGGCCTGGATCACGTCGGGCGGCACGGCCAGCACCACCAGGTCGAAATCCGTGCCTTCCTTGAGCGTGAGCCGCTCGGCCACGGTGGTGTCTTGCGGCGATTCGAAATTGACGCCGCGCTGGCGCAGCCGCTCGCCGTCGACCAACTGCTCCCAGCGCGGCTGGTTCGGCCAGCAGTCCAGGTCTTGCACCACCACGAAGGGCTGGTAGCTGCCGTGCACGAACCGGGCCTGCTGGTCGACGTGGATCGTGCCGATGCGCGATGCGCCGGCGCTCAGATCGATGCCGGCCACGCGGTGGAACAACTCGATCTTCACGCCGCGCGCCGACAGCACCTGGTAGAGCGGCGTGAACAGGGCGTCGCCGGTGCCGGCATTCATCTTCCAGAACGGCGCATGGCGGTAGCCCAGCACCATGTCCATGGCGAAGCGGAAGGTCACGCCGGCGGCGAGCGAGCCGTTGTCCAGCGTCGATGCGTCGCCGTTGCGGTATGCAAAGGTCAGGTCGTAGAGCGCGCGGATGGGCGCGCAGTTCAGCGTCGCGTCGGTGGCGCCGTGCCGGCCCAGCCAGCCGCGGAAATCCTCGGCGTTCAATGCGTCGTAGCCGGCCTGGCCCTTTCCCCTCAGGTCGAAGAACCAGCCAATGCCGGCAGACAGCGCCAGGTCCGCAAGAATGAGCAGGCGCGACAGCGTGCTCGGAAACGCGGCACCGACCGCAGCCGCCGTGTCGCTGCGCGGCCCGAGCCGAGCGCGCACTTGTTCGGCCAGTTGTCTCAACTTGTCGCCGGCGTCTTCGTCATTGCCATCGCCATCGCCATCGCCATCGCACGGCGTGGGCGAGGGCGAAGCCAGACGGCGCAACTGCGCAAGCACGGGCCCGTAGTTCCATTGGGCGGAGAGCTCCGGATGCGCATCGAGCATCGACTGCAGCGACGCAGCCAATTGCCCCACCAGCGCATCGGTGCTGGCGCCGGCCGGATCGCCCGGCTCGCCGGGAAGCTCGGGCAGCACGAACTCCCACGGCGCCCAAAGCGGCGGCTGCACGCCCGGCGCCTGTTCTTCGGCGGCGACTTTCCACTGCGGGGTCATCGCGTCGGTCCATGCCTT
>JAFECZ010000579.1 GCA_018241905.1 Pseudomonadota bacterium | reverse complement strand
GACCCGGCATGTGGTCGTCAACCTGAGCTATGGGCCCACCACAAGGCCGCACGACGGCCGCTCGAACCTCGAGTTCGTCATGTCGTTGTTCACCGCATTCTTCGACGGGAGCGCCGACCGGCCCAAGCTCGACATCGTGCTGGCTGCGGGCAACTCCAGGCTGCGGGACTGGCATGTGGTGCACGACAGCTCGAGCGCGTCCGGGCCGCGCGCCACATGGACCTGGCGCGTCCCGCCGGACAACCCGGTTCCCGTATTCGCGGAAATCTGGGTTCCCAAGGGACAGGAGGCTCATGTCAGCGGCCGGCTCCTGGCTCCGGTTACCGGGGTGCCCTACGTCGGGCAGTTGCCCTTCATCGGACGGGCGGAGTCACCCTGCAGCACCAGCTATGGGTGGTTGATCGTCCTGCCCCCGACGCAGGGCAAGCCCCTGGCGACGCCCCCGGGGCCGTCGCCCTCCGCGCCGGATGGCGATTGGACATTCAACTCCACGTCGCCAGCCGGCCCCGCGCCTGCGCCTGGGAGCTTGCCGAACCAGGACGACCTGCCGCCCGGGCCGCACGGCAACTGGCAGCTCGAACTCAGCATCGACGCCGCCGACGTGCAAGCGCATGCGTACATCGCTCGAAGCGATCCCAACATGGGCGCTCGCCTGGCGGCCAAGCCCACGCGATTCGTGGATGCGGCATGGGAAAAGGCGCAAGGTGCGAAGGCCGACTACCGGCTCGTCGACGGTGTGCGCGACCTGAATGGCTCGCTGGTACGGCGCGATGGCACGCTCAACGGCATCGCCACCGTTGTCGCCGGCGGCGTGCATGTCGCCGCCGGCTACCGTCTGCGCGATCAACTGGCGAGCCGGTATTCATCCAGGGGGCCGAGCCGCGGCCCGAGGCCGGGGCCCGATTGCGCCTTCGCCTGCGACGAGTCGACCAACCTGCTTGGAATCCGGGCGGGCGGCAACCGCAGCGGCACGGTGTTCCGGCTGGTGGGCACCAGTACGGCGGCGCCTCAGTTCGCCCGGCAGATCGCCAACGGCGTTGCGCTCAAGACGGGCGGCACCGACGTGCCTGCAACGGGGGTGGGCGTGCAGCCTTCGCCATGAGGGCGTTGGGGGGCGGTGGTGCGCGAAGGCAGCCGGCCGCCACGGTTCACCGCGCGCCGCCGGCGCTCAGCTCTGCCCAGTCGAGCTCCTGCACCAGCACGCGGTAGGCGTCGTCGCCGATGACCTCTTCCTGTCGCAGCTCGTAGGCCCGCTGCCGGGCAGCCTCGATGGCGCGGCGGCGCAGCGGGCCGCCCGGCACCTCGTCCAGGGGCGTGGCCGGGTCATGGCTGGCGTTGAGGTCGACCACGGCCGCGTACTGCTTGCGCATGAGCTTGGCCGCCAGTCCGTCCTCGTCGCGGATGGCCTCGATCAGCGCGCCGTAGGCATGCGTGCGGCCCAGGCGGATCTCGCGACCCACCGGGTCGTCGTCGGTCAGCCCGAAAGCGCGGATGAGCGGCGCCATGGTCAGGCCTTGCAGCACCAGCGTGCCGAGCACCACCACGAAGGCGCACAGCAGGATCAGGTCGCGGTGCGGAAAGGGCGCGCCGCCCGGCAGCGTTTCCGGAATGGCAAAGGCGGCGGCCAGCGTCACGATGCCGCGCATGCCGGCCCACGACAGCACGATGCCGCTGCCCATCGAGGGCCGTGCAGCGCCCGCGCCCCGGCGGGCCAGGCGCCAGCGCTTGAACGCGTGGTAGCACAGCACCCAGGCAAAGCGCGCCGCAATGGTCACCGCCAGCACCGCGACCGCGGTGACGACCGCGTGCGCCTGTGCGCCGCTGGCCTCCAGCCGCTGCCAGATCGGTCGCAGCTGCAGGCCGATCAGGACGAAGGCAAAGGCATTGAGCACGAAGACGACGATCTCCCACGCCGCGAAGATGGGCACGCGCATGCGCGCGGACATCTGCCGGCCGCCGCCGCGCGCCACCGTCATCGCGTAGGCCACCAGCGTGAGGATGCCCGACAGGCCGATGGCCTCGGCCGCGATCCACACGCCGAAGGTCAGCGAGAACTGCACGATCAAGGCCGTGGGCACGTCCTGCAGGCTGCGCATCAGCGGCCGCGTGGCCAAGGCGCAGGCCACGCCCGCGGCCAGGCTGCCGGCCAGGGTCAGCAGCAGCACCGGCGCGAAGCTGCCCAAGCCCAGGTGCCCGGCCAGCACCGTCATGATGGCCAGCCGGTAGATGAGCAGCGCGCTGGCGTCGTTGAGCAGGCTCTCGCCCTCGAGGATCTTCAAGAGCTTGTGCGGCAGCTTCACCTGCCGCATGACCGCGGTGGCGGCCGCCGCATCGGGCGGGGCCACGATGGCGCCCAGGGCAATGGCAATCGGCCACGGCATGCCCGGCACCAGCCAGCGCGCCACCAGCGCGACCGCGATCACCGTGGTGCCCACGGCCGCAATCACCAGCCCGGCCACCGGCCGCCAGTTGGCGCGCAGGTCCCGCAGCGAGGTGTCGTAGGCCGCATCGAGCAGCACCGGCGCGACGAACAGCGTCAGGGCCAGGTGCGGGTCCAGCGTCCAGTTGGGGCTGGAGGGCACGAAGGCCAGCGCCGCGCCGCCCAGCGCAAGAAAGGTCGGGTAGGGCGCGCCCACCCGCCGCGCCAGCGCCGCCAGCAATGCCGCGCCGAGCAGCAGCACGATGATCCATTCGAAAGTGGCCATGGGGTCGTCTTGCAGAGAGTCGAGGGTGCAGAGTGCGGCGCATTGTGGCGGCATGCCGCCGGGTCTGCACGCCGGTCCCGGCGCACCGCCCGAGCCGGGCTCGTTTTGCGAAAATGTCACAAATCGTGGGCCAGGCAGCGCCCACCCCCATTCCACCTGAATCGGCAGCGCCCTACGCGCGCGGCCATGGAGCATCGAAGTGCAAGCAAGTGTTGATCTGGCCGCGAGTACGGCCGCGGGTTCGGCGAGCAAGGTCTCGCGCTATGGATGGAAGGCACTGGCCGGTTCGGCCCTCGGCTATGCGATGGACGGCTTCGACCTGCTGATCCTGGGCTTCATGCTGCCGGCGATCTCGGCGGGACTGAACCTCACCACCGGCC
>JAFECZ010000578.1 GCA_018241905.1 Pseudomonadota bacterium | reverse complement strand
TGCCGGGCCTGGTGCAGTCGCTCAACGACAGCGGCCTGTCCAGCCCCAGCGGCAAGCCCTGGACCGAAGAGGTCTACGCCCGCGAAATCGCCGGCCTGGCCAACCAGCAGGCCTGAAGCGGCCAGCGCGAAGCCCCACGAAGGAGACACCATGACCACCATTGCCATCCACGCCGATCCGGTCGACCAACTGCTCGAAGTCGGCCTGAAGGACATCTGGTACCCCATCTGCCCCACGTCCTTCATCAAGGAAAAGCCCGTGTCGCTGCGCCGCCTGGGCCGCAAGTTCGCGCTGTGGCGCGACCATGAAGGCACGCCGCACGCACTGGAAGACCGCTGCCCGCACCGCGGCGCGCCGCTGTCGCAGGGCGTGATCCTGGGCGACCGCCTCTCGTGCCCCTACCACGGCGTGGAAGTGCGCTGCGACGGCACCGTGACCCGCGTGCCCGGCAGCCCCGGCTGCAAGCTCGAAGGCTCGCGCCCCACCTTCCACTTCCACGTGAGGGAGAAGGCCGGCGCCGTGTGGCTCTACAACGCCAGCAAGCCGGTGGACGAAGTGCCCGAACTGGTGCTGCCCGAAGAGCTGGCCAACGACGACGAATACAGCCGCTTCCTCTGCTACGCCGAGTGGAAGGGCGACTACCGCTACGTGCTGGACAACGTCATGGACCCGATGCACGGCACCTTCCTGCACAAGCAGTCGCACTCCATGGCCGAGGGCGATTCGGCTGCCAAGTTCGGCATCCGCCAGACGGAAACCGGCTTCGTGTTCGAGAAGGAAGGCCAGCGCAACGTCAACTTCGACTGGACCGAGTGGGGCGACACCGGCGCGCACTGGATGCGCCTTGAAATTCCCTACCCGAAGACCGGCGGTCCCGGCGGCAACTTCATCATCATCGGCGGCTATGCGCCGATCAACACCGGCCTCACGGCGGTGTTCTTCTGGCGCTGCCGCAAGCTGGCCGCCGGCTGGGAGCGCGACACCTGGCGCTTCCTCTACCAGAACCGCCTGGAAGCGCGCCACTGGCACGTGCTGGAGCAGGACCGCGTGATGCTGGAAGACATGGAGCCCGATGCCAACCAGCACGAGAACCTGTACCAGCACGACCTGGGCGTGGTGCGCCTGCGCCGCCACCTGCGCGGCCTGGCCCAGCAGCAGGTCGACGCGCAGAAGGCAGCCGCCTGATCTGATTTTTCTTCCCGAGCATCCCGAGGTCCCGCCATGTCATCCCCCACGCTGAACGCCCTGGTGCACACCATGCGCCACGAAGCGGACGGCATCGTCAGCGTCGAATTCCGTCCGGCCACGCCGGAGGTGGATTTCCCCGCCTTCGAAGCCGGCTCGCACATCGACCTGCACCTGCCCAACGGACTGGTGCGCAGCTACTCGCTGTGCAACCCGTCCAGCGACCGCCAGCGCTACGTGGTGGGCGTGCTCAACGACAAGAAGAGCCGTGGCGGCTCGCGCTACGTGCACCAGCAGCTGCGCGTGGGCAGCACCATCCAGATCTCGCATCCGCGCAACAACTTCAAGCTGCAGGAAGACGCGGGCCGCACGGTGCTGGTGGCCGGCGGCATCGGCGTCACGCCCATCTGGTGCATGCTGCAGCGCCTGGCCGACCTGGGCCGCCCGGTGGAGATGATCTACTGCGCGCGCAACCGCAAGGAAGCCGCCTTCGTCGACGCCATCACCGCGCTGGCGGCGCACAAGGGCATTGCGCTCACCTGGCACTTCGACCAGGAGAAGGGCGCGCCGCCCGACCTGGTGGCCATGCTCGGCGGCAAGGGCGCCGACAGCCACTACTACTGCTGCGGCCCCACGCCCATGCTCGACAGCTTCGAGAAGAGCTGCGAGCAACTGGGCTACGCCAATGCCCACATCGAGCGTTTTGCCGCCGTGCAGGTGGAGGCGCCCGCCGCCACCGAGACCTTCGTGGTGGAGTGCGCCAAGAGCGGCAAGAGCGTGGAAGTGCCGCCTGGCAAGTCCATCCTCGACAGCCTCATCGAAGCGGGCCTGAACCCCGACCACAGCTGCAAGGAAGGCGTGTGCGGCGCCTGCGAGACGCAGGTGCTGGAAGCCGGCGAGATCGAGCATCTGGACGGCATCCTCACCAAGCTGGAGCGGCAGTCGAACAAGACCATGATGATCTGCGTGTCGCGCTGCAAGCGCGGGCCGCTGGTTCTCGACATCTGATCAAGAGATAGCACCATGCAAGCCAGGCAAGCGCGCTGGTATGGCGTGATCACGCTGTTCGTGATCGTTGCCATCTCGTACATCGACCGCATCAACATCGCGGTGCTGATCACCGACGCCGGGTTCCTGCAGCACGTGGGCATCGAGCGCGCCGACCGGGTGAGCCAGGGCCTGCTGGCCACGGCCTTCATGGTGGGCTACGGCATCTCGTCGGTGGTGCTCACGCCTTTTGCCGCGGCGCTGCTGGGCGTGCGGCGCAGCCTGCTGGCGGGGCTCACGCTCTGGGGCGTGGTCACGTTCCTTTCGCCTGCGCTGGACAGCTTCGGCCTGCTGCTGGGCTCGCGCATCCTGCTGGGCGTTTCCGAGGGGCCGGTGTTCGCGCTGGCCGGCGCCTACATCAAGGCGCACTTCGAGAGCCACGAGAACGGCAAGCCCAATTCCTTCGTGAACATGGGTACGGGCCTGGGGCTGGCCATCGGCTATCCGCTGGTGGGCGTGCTGCTGGCCTCGCACGACTGGCAGACGTCCTTCCACGTGCTGGGCCTGATCAACATCGTGCTGGGCATTCCGCTGGTGGCGGCCTTCGTGCGCATGCCCAAGGTGATGGTCGACAGCCGCCCGCACGGCGTCCATGCGGGCGCGGCGCTGGCGCAGGTGGGCAGCATGGTGCGCGGCGCCATGCACACGCGGCACCTGCTGCTGGTCACGCTGCTCACCTCGGCCTTCCTGGCCTACCTCTGGGGCAGCAGCAACTGGCTGCCGAGCTACCTGAAGGAAGCGCGCGGCTTCTCGCTCAAGGAAATGGGCTGGCTGGCGTCGCTTCCGCAGTACGCCACCGTGGTGGCGGTGCTGATCGGCGGCGTGGTCATCGACCGCATCCAGCGCAAGAGCGT
>JAFECZ010000577.1 GCA_018241905.1 Pseudomonadota bacterium | reverse complement strand
CAACATCGGGCGCCTGGCGGCGCTGCAGGCCTACGAGCAGGCGGCACTGGGGCCGGCCGACATGCATGTGGCCGAAGTGCACGACGCTACCGCCATGGGCGAGATCATCCAGGCCGAGAATCTCGGGCTCGCGCCGCTGGGGCAGGGCGGGCCAGCTGCGCAGCGCGGGGACTTCACCATTGGCGGGCGCATCCCGATCAATCCTTCGGGCGGCCTGGAGTCCAAGGGCCACCCGCTCGGCGCTACCGGGTTGGGGCAGATCCATGAGCTGGTCATGCAGCTTCGCGGAGAGGCCGGGATGCGGCAAGTCCAGGGCGCCCGCCACGCCATCCAGGAAAACGGCGGCGGTCTGATGGGCATCGAAGAGGCGGCCCTGGCCATTCACATCCTCACGAAATAGAGCCTCGGTTCGATCACTGCCGGATACCAGGACCCGGCGATGTCGAACGCTCAGGTGCGCTCGGGTATACCCATGGCCGGATCGCTCACCGAGTGTTCGCCGGTCTCCACGCGGCCGGCAAAGCGGCGCGTGTAGCTGGCATCGGCGTCGCAACTGACGACGAAGTCGTACCAGTTTCCGCTGTCGGCGAGCTTCCAGTGGTGCTGGCGCTCCTGGCCACCCTTGAGCTTGAAGATCCACGGCCCGTCGTCACGGTAGGCCTTGGCGCGCACGGTCAACTGGCATTCGCCACCGCCGGTGTTGAGCAACCGCAGATGCACCTCGCCGTGCTTGGCGTCGTACGACACGCGAACCTCGGGCACGGGCGCATCGGCCGCGCGCACGCGGTTGAGGTCGCCGGTGAAGTGGCGGTGCAAGCCATTGGGGCCGATCACCCACAGGTCGTAGCGGCCTGCGTTGTCGGCCATCGCGGGCCACACGTCGGAAAGCTGCTTGCCGGGCTCGACCATGTAGCGTCGCGGCAGGCGACCCAGGTTGAGCTTGTCGTACACGTGAAACACGGCCGCGGCCTGCCCGGTGTTGTCGAACACCAGAGTGATCGTGCTCTTCAGGGAGTCGAGCGCCGCGTGCACCTGTAGCTCGTAGGGCAGCGCACGCGATGGCCGCGTGCCGGTCTCCTGGCGCGGCAACTGGCCGTTGGCCGGCGGCGCGACCTGCGGCAGTTGCTGCTGCGCCGCGCGCAATGCGTCGGCCTGGTCCTTGGACTTGCGACCGGCGAGCACCGGCAGGGGCTCGTGGTTCGGATTGGCGAAGTTGAAGGCGGAGCTGAGGTCGCCGCACACGGCACGGCGGAAGGGACCGATGTTGGGCTCCTGGACACCGAAGCGTGCCTCGATGAAGCGGATCACCGAGCTGTGGTCGAACACCTGGGAATTGACCCAGCCGCCTCGACTCCACGGCGAGATGACGTACATGGGCACCCGCACGCCGGGACCGTAGACGCGGCCATCGGGCATCGGTTGGCTCTTGGACGTGGGCGGGCCGGGATGAGTGAAGCGCTCGGCGGCAAGGGCCGATTCGGGCAGCGTCGTCTTGCCCGCGGACGTGCCGTCGGGGTTGAGCGAGGGCGCCGAGGGCGAAGGCATATGGTCGAAGAAACCGTCGTTCTCGTCGAAGTCGACGAGCAGCACGGTCTTGCTCCAGACCTCGGGCACGGCAGTGAGGGCGTCCAGCGTTTCCTGCACGTACCAGGCTCCCTGCACCGGGCTCGAGGGGCTGGGGTGCTCGGAGTACGCAGCAGGTGCGATGAGCCATGTCACCTGTGGCAGCCTGCCGCTCTTCACGTCATCCCTGAAGGTGCTCAGGAAGCCGCCATCGGGCATGGTGTTGGCGATGCCCTTGTACAGCGGGTTGCCCGTGTCGTCACTGGCCGGGTCGTACGCAGGCGAGACCACCTTGCTGTCGTTGCTCACGGGCTTGCCCGAAACCTCGTTGGCGCGGCGGTACTGCACGAAGCCTGCCAGCGCATTGTTGAAGAAGTTATCGGGCAGGTTTTGGTAGACCTTCCAAGTCACGCCTGCGGCCTGCAGACGCTCAGGGTAGGTGGCCCAGGCGAAGCCGGAGGTGGAGGGGCCCATGGCGCCGAACTCGTTCACCACGACGCCCACGCCGGCACCCGTGGGCCCATTGGTGCCGGTCCACAGGAAGAGCCGGTTCGGGCCGGTGCCGGCGTGAAGGGAGCAGTGGTAGGCGTCGCACAGCGTGAAGGCATTGGCCAGCGCGAACTGGAAGGGCAGCTCCTTTTCCTCGTAGTAGCCCATCGAGGCGGTGGTCTTGTAGCGCGGCCATTGGTACATGCGGCCACCGTCCCAGGCGTTCTGCGCGTCGCTCCATGAATGGGGCGTGCCGCTCACGCGCTGCGCATTTCCCTGGCTGCTGTCCAGGTGGTAGGGCAGCACCGGCGCGCCGCTGGCGTTGAGCTGCTGCCAGACCGACATGTTGTTCGGCAGCGGGATGCTGAAGCGGTCGCCGAAGCCGCGTACGCCGCGCAGCGTGCCGAAATAGTTGTCGAAGGAGCGGTTCTCCTGCATCAGGATGACGATGTGCTCGACGTCCTGGATGGTGCCGGTCTTGTTGTGCGCGGGAATCGCGAGTGCTCGTCGGATGCTTGGCGGGAACGCGGCCAGTGTGGCTGCGGTGACGCCGGCGGTGGCGCTGGCTTGCAGAAATCTGCGACGGGAATTCATGGTGCTGTGGCCCTTCAAGTCGGTTGGCAGAAGTAGGTCGGCGGCGCAGCTGCTGCCCGCGGTGCGCACGCGACGCATCGTGGGTGGTCAAACGGCGATCGCGCTCCCTTTGCGACGAACCTTAGGCAGCGCGCATGACGATGCCGTGAATCTCACGCAATATTGTTGACAAAATAACAACATGTTTGCCGCCAAAAAGGCGCCGAGTTAGTTAACCGTTCTGTGCGGATTCGCTGCCATCCCTACAGCGAAAACAGCGATCTGCGTCCACGCCGCGCTTCATTTCCGCGCGCCGCTCGACCTGCGATGGCCCCGCTTTTTTGGTTGACGCATAGATCATTGACACATAAATTAGTTTTGCCTGACCGGCTCGCGTGCAGGCAAATGGGTGACACGAGGAGACAAGGAAATGGTGAAAACGAAGCGGCCCGGTTCGACCCGCGGCAGCATCTTCATGGCGAG
>JAFECZ010000576.1 GCA_018241905.1 Pseudomonadota bacterium | reverse complement strand
TTCACTCCCTTCGGTCGTGTAACTCCACCCCCCAAGGGGGAGACCCCACCTGAGGCCCGGCGAAGCCGGTTCCTCGGTGCGGGACTGGTGTTTCGCTCCCGCGGGGGCTACTTGAGTTGCACCGAGCCGGATACGTTGACGACGACGCTGGCCTTGCCGGGCTCCACGGGAACGGCGGCGTCGGCGCCGGGGGCGCTGGCCTTCATGGCCATCACGCGCGGCATGGGGCCGGCGTGGTCGGCGTTGACCGAAACCTCGCGCAAGCCGTAGCCCACGAAGCCGAAGTCCTTGGCCAGCGCGGAGGCCTTCTGCTTGAAGGCGCCGATGGCCAGGGTCTGGGCTTCGCTTTCGGCCTTGGCGCGGGCCTCGCGGCTAAGGCCATAGGACATGTTGCCCACCGTGAGCGAGTCCAGGCGACCGGCCACCTGGGACACTCGGGCGAAATCACGCCCTTCCAGCACCAGCTCCGCGGTGCCTTGCCAGCCGTTGGTCTTGCCCTCGCGCGTGTAGCGCGGGTGCACGTTGAAGTTGCCGGTGCGCACATCCAGTTGCCCCGGTTGCGCACTCTTGCGAGCCTCGGCCAGGGCCGCATCCATCACCTGCTTGACCTGCGCCTGCACGGCGGCGGGGTCGGTGCCCTCCTTCGTGGCCACCAGCGTGATGCTCAGCAGGTCTTGCGCAACTTCGACGGTTCCGTTGGCCGACAGCTGCAACACGTTCTGCGGCGGCACCCACGCGCCGGGCGAAGGCTGTGCCATGGCCAGGCCGGCCAAGGCCAGCGCGCCGCAGGAAACAACAAGCTTGATCGCGTTCTTTTTCAAAACGAAAGACTCCCTTCAATAGTGAGGTGATTTGAAACCTGGCGGCACCCGTCCGCCAGTGCCTCAGGGCGCCAGTCGGCGCGCGTCGGGAGTCGCGGCCGAACCCGGCGCAGCGCTTCCCAGTGCATCGTCCGCCCTGGCACCGCCCAGCGACTTGCTGGGCAGCAGCCATTGGTAGCGAATCTGCTCGCGCAGTTCCGCGCGCTCCGCCGGGGTCAGGCGGCGTCCGACTTCGGCCTCTTCCCGGCGGATGTCGTCGCGTTCCTGGGCCCGGTGGGCCTCCACTGCCCGCCGCACCTCCTTGCGCACCTGCTCCGCGGTCGGCGCTGCGCTCGCCGCCGCCGTTCCGTTGGCGGCCCAGACGGACGAGGCCGCAAGAGCCACGGGAACAAACACGGACAGGGCACAACGCATGAGGCGGGGTTCTACAAACGCGCAAAGTGTGGGACTTTGCCATTCGTTGGCGTCCACTTCGCAAGCAAGACGCGAGCGGTCGCAAGTTTTGTAACTTTGTGTCAATCTGAGGCGAAAACGGGCTCAACGCCCCTGCAACCGATCCAGAATCGGCGCTGTTACAAATTCAGTGTTGTTGAAATGACTCAAACACCTGCCCGTACAGACAAGATCGTCATCGTTGACGACGACGCCCGGATCCGCGATCTGCTGCGCCGCTACCTTACCCAGGAAGGTTTCGAGGTCATCGTTGCAGAAGACGGCAAGGCGCTGAATCGCATTTTGCTGCGTGACACGGTCGACCTGATCGTGCTGGACCTGATGATGCCCGGCGAAGACGGCTTGTCCGTGTGCCGGCGCCTGCGCGCGGCCAACGACCGCACCCCCATCATCATGCTGACCGCCAAGGGCGAGGACGTGGACCGCATCGTCGGCCTGGAAGTCGGCGCCGACGACTACCTGGGCAAGCCCTTCAATCCGCGCGAGCTGCTGGCCCGCGTGCACGCGGTGCTGCGCCGCCGCCCGCCGCTGGAAGCGCCGGGCGCGCCTTCCACCGACAACGAGACCGTCACCTTCGGCCCGTTCAGCTTCGACCTCGGTTCGCGCACGCTGCGCAAGGACGGCGAGGAGCTGTCGCTGACCACCGGCGAATTCGCCATGCTCAAGGCCCTGGTGCGCCACCCGCGCCAGCCGCTGTCGCGCGAAAAGCTGGCCCAGCTGGCGCGCGGGCGCGAGTTCGAGCCCTTTGACCGCAGCCTCGACGTGCAGATCTCGCGCCTGCGCAAGCTGGTCGAGTCCGATGCGGCTGCACCGCGCTACATCCAGACGGTCTGGGGCGTGGGCTACGTGTTCGTGCCGGACGGCACGACTTGATCTACGTGGCCGCCAGCGGCCCCACCACCAGCCAGTCGGGCGCCCTGGAGGACGGCTCGTCGGTCACCGTGTCCAGCCCGCTGGAGGGCGGGCCGCCCAGCCGTGCGCGCAAGAGCCGGCTGGGCCTGAGCCTGTTCTGGCGCACCTTCTTCCTGCTGGCCCTCCTGCTGGTGGGCAGCACGGTGGCCTGGCTGCAGACATTCAGGCAGCTGGAGTACGAGCCGCGCGCCATCCAGACGGCGCACCAGATCGCCTCGCTGGTCAACCTGACGCGGGCGGCGCTGGTGTATTCGGACGCCATCACCCGCCTGTCGCTCATCAAGACCCTGGCCGAGCAGGAAGGCGTGCGCATCGTGCCGCGCGAGCCCGAGGACCGCTACGCCCCCTACACCGGCGGCGAGCTGGATGCCCGGGTCACCGACGAGCTGATGGCCCGCCTGGGCGCCGGCACCACGGTGGCCAGCGTGGTCAACGACGAGCCGGGCCTGTGGATCGGCTTTGCCATCGAGAGCGACAACTACTGGCTGCTGCTGGACCCGGCGCGCTTCACCCGCGTGGGCGGGCGCACCTGGCTGGTGTGGCTGGTCACGGCCATGGCGCTGTCGCTCACCGGTGCGGCGCTGATCACCAGCTTCATCAACCGGCCGCTGTCGCAACTCTCGCGGGCGGCGCGCCAGGTGCGCGAAGGCGAATACGCGGCGCACCGGCTGGACGAAGGCGCACGCACCACCGAGATCCGCGCGGTGAACATCGGCTTCAACCGCATGGCCGACCAGCTGGCCAAGATCGAGCAGGACCGCGCCGTGATGCTGGCCGGCATCTCGCACGACCTGCGCACGCCGCTGGCCCGGCTGCGGCTGGAAACCGAGATGAGCGTGGCCGACGAGGATGCCCGCGCCCACATGGCCGCCGACATCGCCCAGCTGGACGCCATCATCGACAAGTTCCTCGACTACGCGCGG
>JAFECZ010000575.1 GCA_018241905.1 Pseudomonadota bacterium | reverse complement strand
TACGGACCTTGGGCGGAACGGACTCGACGGTCAGCGGTTGCATCTTGACCGGCTTGTACGACAGGCGGTTGTCCGCGCTGTACCACAGGGTGTGCTTCATCCAGTTGGCGTCGTCGCGGCCCAGCGGCGCGACCGGATCGTCCGCCGGACGCTCGTAGTCTTCCACCGTGTGCGCGCCGCGGCATTCGCGGCGGGCGGCGGCCGACACCATGGTTGCCTGCGCGGCCTCGATCAGGTTGTCGACTTCCAGCGCTTCGATGCGGGCGGTGTTGAACACGCGCGACTTGTCCTTGAGCGTGATGCCGTTGACGCGCTCGCGCACGGCGGCGATCTTCTGCACGCCTTCGTCCATCGAGGCCTGCTTGCGGAACACGGCGGCGTGCTGCTGCATGGTGGCGCGGATCTCGTTGGCCACGTCCTGGGCATAGGTGCCTTCGGTGGATTTCTCCAGGCGGTTCAGGCGCTCCAGCGTGCGGTCGGCGGCATCGGCCGGCAGCGGCTTGTGCTCCTTGTTCTTGTCGTTGAACTGCACGATGTGGTTGCCGGCCGCGCGGCCGAACACCAGCAGGTCCAGCAGCGAGTTGGTGCCCAGGCGGTTGGCGCCGTGCACGCTCACGCAGGAGCACTCGCCCACCGCGTACAGGCCGTTGACCACCGCGCTGTTGTCCTCGCCCTTCTGCACCACGACCTGGCCGTTGATGTTGGTGGGAATGCCGCCCATCTGGTAGTGGATGGTGGGCACCACCGGGATCGGCTCCTTGGTGATGTCGACGTTGGCGAAGTTGTGGCCGATCTCGTACACCGAGGGCAGGCGCTTGTGGATGGTCTCGGCGCCCAGGTGGTCGAGCTTGAGCAGCACGTAGTCCTTGTTGGGGCCGCAGCCGCGGCCTTCCTTGATTTCCTGGTCCATCGAGCGCGAGACGAAGTCGCGCGGCGCCAGGTCCTTCAGGGTAGGCGCATAGCGCTCCATGAAGCGCTCGCCGTTGCTGTTGAGCAGGATGGCGCCTTCGCCGCGGCAGCCTTCGGTCAGCAGCACGCCCGCGCCGGCCACGCCGGTGGGGTGGAACTGCCAGAACTCCATGTCCTGCAGCGGGATGCCGGCGCGCGCCGCCATGCCCAGGCCGTCGCCGGTGTTGATGAAGGCGTTGGTCGAGGCGGCGAAGATGCGGCCTGCGCCGCCGGTGGCCAGCAGCACGGTCTTGGCCTGCAGGATGTGCAGGTCGCCGGTTTCCATCTCGAGGGCGGTGACGCCCACCACGTCGCCTTCGGCGTCGCGGATCAGGTCCAGTGCCATCCACTCCACGAAGAACTGGGTGCGCGCTTCCACGTTCTTCTGGTAGAGCGTGTGCAGCATGGCGTGGCCGGTACGGTCGGCCGCGGCGCAGGCGCGCTGCACGGGCTTCTCGCCGTAGTTGGCGGTGTGCCCGCCAAAGGGGCGCTGGTAGATGGTGCCGTCGGGGTTGCGGTCGAAGGGCATCCCGAAGTGCTCGAGCTCATACACCACCTTGGGCGCTTCGCGGCACATGAACTCGATGGCGTCCTGGTCGCCCAGCCAGTCGGAGCCCTTGATGGTGTCGTAGAAGTGGTAGTGCCAGTTGTCCTCGCTCATGTTGCCGAGCGACGCGCCCACGCCGCCCTGGGCAGCCACGGTGTGCGATCGGGTCGGGAACACTTTGGAGAGCACGGCCACGTTGAGGCCGGCGCGTGCCAGTTGCAGCGAGGCGCGCATGCCGGAGCCGCCGGCGCCGATGATGACGACGTCGAACTTGCGCGTGGTGATTTGGTCTTTGGTGTAGCTGGGCATTTCTTTAGATTCTCCAGAGCACTTGAATGGCCCAACCCGCGCAACCGACAAGCCAGACGATGGTGAAGATTTGCAGCACGAGGCGGATGCCGACCGGCTGGACGTAGTCCATCCACACGTCGCGCATGCCGACCCACACGTGGTAGAGAAGGGAAGCGATCACCGCGAAGGTGAGGACCTTCATCCATTGCGAGCCGAAGATGCCGGCCCACTTGTCGTAGCCGATCGGGCCGCTGGAGAAGATCACCTGCACCATCAGGACGATGGTGAAGAGCGCCATCAGGGCGCCGGTGACGCGCTGGCTGAGCCAGTCGCGCATGCCGTAGTGCGCGCCGACGACGGTGCGCTTGGAGCCGTAGTTCACTGCCATGTTGTTGTGCTCCTTGTTCTCAGTACACGCCGAAAAGCTTCAGGCCCAGCACCACCGTGAGGACCAGGCTGATGGCCAGCACGGTCAGTGCCGAGGTCTTGCCGAATTCCTTGGTGACGGCCTTGTGGCTCACGTCCATCCAGAGGTGGCGCAGGCCCGCGCAGAAGTGATGCAGGTAGGCCCAGATGAGGGCCAGCACCACCAGCTTCACCAGGAAGCCGGGGACGAAAGAAAAGCCGTTGTTGAAAACGGCCTTGAACTTGGCAAACGAGATTTCGGAGGACAGCGAGTTGTCGAACATCCAGATGATGAACGGCAGCAGGATGAACATCAGCACGCCGCTGACGCGGTGAAGAATGGACACGATGCCCGCCGGAGGCAGCCGATACGTCGGCAGGTCGGTGAGGGCGTTGATGTTCCGAAATTCACGGCGCGGGGGCCGGGGTGTTGCAAGCTCTGTCATGGGGACTTTCGTGGCTTTCTTGGGGGACGGCTTGTTCTTCGGTGGCAAAGAAGCAAACAACTCAAAATTCTATTGCAATGCATCATCAGACAGGATGAGCATGGGTGACGGTAACTACGTACGAGGATCCTTCATCCGAGTTCGTTCCGATAGTGGTGCGTGTCGGTGCGGTAAAGCCCGCGCCGCAACTCCATGGGCGTGTCGTGATAGGTGTGCGCCACCCGCTCGACGCTCAGCAGCGGCGTGGCGGCATCGACCATGAGCAGGCCGGCCTGCTCTTCGTCGGGCAGCACGGCCCGGATCTTTTCTTCGGCTCGCACCATGCGCACGCCGAACTCCGTTTCGAACATGGCGTACATCGGGCCATGCCACTGTTCCAGCCGCTCGGCGGTCAGGCCCTTGAAGGGCGCGCCGGGCAGCCAGAGGTCTTCCAGGATGGTGGGCACGCCGCGGTAGGCCAGCACGCGCCGCAC
>JAFECZ010000574.1 GCA_018241905.1 Pseudomonadota bacterium | reverse complement strand
GTGCGAGCGAGGGGTGGACGGCTTTCGCTTCGACGCCTGCAATCATCAGTTCCACGACGCCGAACTGCGCGACAACCCGCCGGCCGAAGCTGCAGCCATCGGCCAGGTAAGCACCGTGCGGGCCGACAACCCCTACGCGATGCAGCTGCACCTGCACGACAAGAGCCAGCCGGAGAACCTGGCCTTTCTCGAGCGGCTGCGCGCGCTGCTCGACCGGTACGGCGCGGTGGGCCTGGGCGAGGTGGGCGACGACAACGCGCCGCCCGTGATGGCCCGCTACACCGAACACGGCAAGCGCCTGCACCTGGCCTACAGCTTCGGCCTGCTCACCAGCGAGCACAGCGCCGTCCACCTGCGCAGCCAGGTGCAGGCCCTGGACAACGCCCTGGAGCGCACCAACGGCTGGGGTTGCTGGGCCGTGTCCAACCACGACGTGCCGCGGGTGTCCAGCCGCTGGAGCGCGGGCGCCCAGGCCGACGTGCGGCGCGACAAGCTCTGGCTGGCCCTGCTCCTGTCGCTGCGCGGAAGCGCCTGCATCTACCAGGGCGAGGAACTGGGCCTGCCCGAGGCCGAAGTGCCCTTCGAGCGCCTGCAAGACCCCTACGGGCGCGCCTTCTGGCCCGAGTTCAAGGGGCGCGACGGGGCCCGCACCCCCATGCCCTGGCAGGCCGAAGCCGGCAACGGCGGCTTCAACGCCGGGGGCAGCGAACCCTGGCTGCCCATGTACGGGCCGCACCTGCCGCTGGCGGTCGACCGGCAGGCGCAGGATCCGCAGTCCATGCTCAGCTTCAGCCGCGAACTGCTCGCCTGGCGCCGGCGCCAGCCGCTGCTGCAAGCGGGCCACCTGCGCTTCCTGGACACGCCCGAGCCCTTCCTGTGCTTCGAGCGCTATGACGGCGACGAGGTCTTGCAGGCGGTGTTCAACTTGTCGGACCGGCGCGCCACGCTGCGCCTGGACCGGATGCTGGTGCCGCTGGCCGGCTCGCCCTTCCTGGGTGCGCGGCTGGACGGCGGCCTGGCGCTGGAGCTGCCCCCGTACGGCGTGTACATGGGAGTGCCCATCGATGCCGCTGCCTGAGTCCGAAGTCCGCGCCCTGATGCGCGCCGAGCATGGCGACCCCTTCGGCGTGCTCGGCCCCCACCGGGACGCCGAAGGCCTGTGGGTGCGCGCCCTGCTGCCCGGCGCCCGCTCGGTGGCGGTGGTACAGGCCAGCTCGGGCTGGCCGCTGGCCGAGCTGGAGCGCCAAGGCCAGTCGGACCTGTTCGCCGCCCTGGTGCCGGCCGCCGAGGCGCGCCTGGGCTACCACCTGCAGGTGGACTGGGGCACCCACACCTCCGAGCTGGAAGACCCCTATCGCTTCCCGCCCGTGCTGGGCGAGACCGACGTCTGGCTGCTGGCCGAGGGCACGCACCTGCGGCCTTTCGAGCAGCTGGGCGCGCACCTGCGCGAGCTCGACGGCGTGCACGGCGTGGCCTTTGCCGTATGGGCGCCCAATGCGCGGCGCGTGTCGGTGGTTGGCAACTTCAACCAATGGGACGGCCGCCGCCACATGATGCGGCTGCGCCGCGAATGCGGGGTGTGGGAGATCTTCGCGCCTCACGTGGCGGCCGGCGACAGCTACGAGTTCGAGATCCTCTCGGCCCGCGGCGAGTTGCTGCGCAAGTCCGACCCCTACGGCTTCGCCGCCCGCATGCGCCCCGAGACGGCCAGCGTGGTGCAGCCGCTTCCGCAGCCGGTGGCGCTGCCGGCGGACCGCGCCCGGGCCAACGGCCGCGAGGCGCCCATCAGCATCTACGAAGTGCACCTGGGATCGTGGCGGCGAAAGAACGGCCACGAGTGGCTGACCTACCGCGAGCTGGCCCACACCCTGGTGCCCTACGCCCGCGACATGGGCTTCACCCACATCGAGCTGCTGCCGGTGAGCGAGCACCCCTTCGACGGATCGTGGGGCTACCAGCCCATCGGCATGTATGCGCCCACCTCGCGCTTCGGCACGCCGCGCGACTTCCGCGCCTTCGTCGAGGCGGCGCACGCGGCCGGGCTGGGCGTGATCCTGGACTGGGTGCCGGCGCACTTTCCCACCGACGTGCACGGGCTGGGCAACTTCGACGGCACGGCCCTGTACGAATACGCCGATCCGCGCGAGGGCTTTCACCGCGACTGGAACACGCTCATCTTCAACTACGACCGCACCGAGGTGCGCAACTACCTGGTCGGCAATGCGCTGTACTGGCTGGAGCGCTACGGCGTGGACGGCCTGCGGGTGGACGCGGTGGCCTCCATGCTGTATCGCGACTACAGCCGGCCCGCGGGCCAATGGGTGCCCAACGCGCAAGGCGGGCGCGAGAACCTCGAGGCCATCGACTTCGTGCGCCGCATGAACCAGGTGGTGGGCGTTCAGCGGCCCGGCGCCTTCACGGTGGCCGAAGAGTCCACGTCCTTTCCCGGCGTGACCCGCCCGCCCGAGAACGGCGGCCTGGGTTTTCACTTCAAGTGGAACATGGGCTGGATGAACGACACGCTCTCGTACGTGGGGCTCGATCCGGTGTACCGGCCGCACCACCACCAGCAGGTGACCTTCGGCCTCATGTACGCGCACAGCGAGAACTTCGTGCTGCCGCTCTCGCACGACGAAGTGGTGCACGGCAAGGGCTCGATGATCGGCCGCATGCCAGGCGACGAGTGGCAGAAGTTCGCCGGCCTGCGCAACCTGTACGGCTACCTGTGGGCCTACCCTGGCAAGAAGCTGCTGTTCATGGGCAGCGAGTTTGCGCAGTACGCCGAATGGAACGCCGACCACAGCCTGGACTGGCACCTGCTCGACCACGCGCCGCACCAGGGCATCCAGCGCCTGGTGCGCGACCTGAACAACGTGTACCGGGACTTTCCGGCCCTGCACGAGATGGACTGCGACGCGCAAGGCTTCGAATGGATCGTGCACGACGACAAGGCCCATTCGGTGTTCGCCTTCGTGCGCCGCTCGCGCAGCGGCCAGTTCGTGCTGGCGGCGTGCAACTTCACGCCGGTGGTGCGGCACGGCTACCGCCTGGGCGTGCCGGCCGAAGGGGCGTACCGGGAAATCATCAACACAGACAACCCGGTCTACGGCGGCA
>JAFECZ010000573.1 GCA_018241905.1 Pseudomonadota bacterium | reverse complement strand
GTTCACGACTACAACACCATCGGCCTCACCCTGCGAAGCCACCCGTTGGCGCTGCTGCGACGCGCCCTTGAGCGCCGCGGGCTGCTGAAGGCCCAGGACCTCGAGCAAGTGCCGGACGGCCAATTGGTCAGATACGCCGGCATCGTGACAGTACGACAGCAGCCGGAGACCGCCAAAGGCACGGTCTTCATCAGCCTGGAGGACGAGACCGGCAACGTTCAGGTCATCGTATGGAAGTCCCTGAAAGAGGCACAACGTCCAGAAGTGCTACGTGCGCGTCTGCTCGCCGTCTCCGGGAGGTGGCAGCGTGAGGGCGAAGTCAAGAATCTCATCGCCCACAACTTTGCGGACCTGACGCCATTGCTTGGGCGGCTCTCAACAACGTCACGCGACTTCCAGTGAATCTCCTTACGCCGCCCGCCCGAAGCAGGGCGTCTAGCCCTTTGCGGCCTTGAGGTGCTTCTCGACTGCGTCTGCGCTGGTCCCCACAGCCTTTACTGCTTCCTTCAACTGCTCGGGAGTGACACCAAACGTCTTGGACCAGTCGCGCAGCTCATAGTCTTCGTTGACATTGACGCGCCGCCGGTCTGCGCCACCCGTCTTGCTCTTGTCGTCTGTCATGCCGTGCTCGTTTCGTGACTGCGACGTCCGTGACTTGCACCACCGATAGTCCCATGATGAGCTAAAGGTCCCTGGTGTCCGCCAAGTCTGCCTGTAGCGCTCGACTTTGATGTTCTTCATGCCGCGACCAAGCGGAATGGCTTCGGTCCCACCAATCAACGCCCCCCGGCCGCGGATGCGTACCACTCGTGCCCTGGTCAAGCACCGGAAGCACATACGACTCGCTGTCCGGCGCGAGAAGTATTGCGACCATGAGAAACCGCCCGGGAGGGGGTTCGTGAAGGCGCTCCGTGCAGACAAGTCCCCGTTGGTTCGAGCGCTGCGTATTGCCTTAGGCTCAAGTTGTTCTGCCCGAAGGCGCAGGCGGTACGAACAGAACACGGGAAGCCAGATTGCTGTACAGATATACAGTATTTCATGCTGGCAATCAGAGGACCCCGCAATCACAGGTTCCGCGAAGCAGACGTGAATCTGCCCGCATCGATTTCTCGAAACGTTCACCCAAAGCTCTTGCCATGCTTGTGCCGTGCCCATATATCTAGAATCTGCCGGTGTTGGCGCAGTGGAGTGCCCCTCTGTCGCCCGCCATCAGCCCGACGATGAAGTTGTACGCCAGGCGTGTGTAGCGAGGCGCCTGTAGAGGGACAGCCGTGCTCGGGCACCCTATGCGGCACGGATGCTTTCGCTTGAGCGGTTGGC
This sequence comes from Pseudomonadota bacterium, assembly GCA_018241905.1. GTDB lineage: Bacteria > Pseudomonadota > Gammaproteobacteria > Burkholderiales > Burkholderiaceae_C > Variovorax. The sequence goes on along the minus strand of JAFECZ010000573.1, from coordinate 1,810 downwards.
CACGCCTACACCGAAATGGACCTATTCACTTCTGAACCTAAACGCCCTCTCGCCGAGGCACTCCGGCCCTCAACATTGGACGAGGTGGTCGGGCAGTCGCACTTGCTCGGGCCAGGCAAGCCGTTGCGTCTTGCTTTTGAGGCGAAGAAACTCCACTCGTTCATCCTGTGGGGCCCTCCTGGCGTTGGGAAAACAACTCTTGGCCGCCTCGCGGCCCGCGCCACAGATAGTCAATTTCTTGCTATCTCAGCGGTCTTAGCTGGGGTTAAGGACATTCGTCAAGCGATTGAGACTGCTCAAGACGCACTAAACCGCAACGGGCAGTCGACTGTCCTTTTTGTCGATGAGATTCACAGCTTCAACAAGTCGCAGCAAGATGCCCTGCTGCCCCACGTAGAGTCAGGCCTCCTCACGATGGTGGGTGGGACTACCGAGCACCCCGGGCTTCAGGTCACGAACGCCCTGCTTTCGCGAGCTCAGGTTTACTCTCTCCTTCCTTTGGAAGACCACGAGCTCAAGCGCCTCTATGAGCGTGCGATGCCACATCTTGATGGCGTCAAGATTGATGAGGAGGCACTGCAGCTACTAGCAGGCTTTGCCGACGGAGATGGCCGGCGCTTTCTAAATTTGGTTGAGCAGGTAAGCGCGGCAGCTCGCGGCGGCAACGTCGATATGGTGTCCCTCGACTTTGCGAAGTCATCTACAAGCCCGTCGCTGCGTCGGTTCGACAAGGCTGGAGACCAGTTGTACTGGCAACTTTCCGCATTCCACAAATCGCTGCGCGGTTCAAGTCCGGATGGCGCTTTGTACTGGATGGCACGAATCATCGACGGCGGTGGCGACGCTCGGCACATAGCGCGCCGAATGATTGCCATGGCCAGTGAAGACATCGGCAACGCCGACCCACGCGCCCTGCAATTGGCCTTGGATGCCGCAGCGGCCTATGACCGGCTTGGCGCTCCAGAGGGTGAACTGGCACTTGCCCAAGCAGCTACGTATCTGGCGACGGCACCTAAGTCGAATGCCTCCTATCTTGCTTGGAAGCAGGCCAAGGACTTCGTCACTAAAGATACTTCTCGCCCGGTGCCGTTGCACCTCCGAAATGCTCCCGCCAAGCTCATGAAACAGATGGGATATGGCGCAGAGTACCGATATGCACACGATGAGCCTGACGCATATGCAGCCGGCCAGTCGTATCTGCCTGAAGGCATTGAGCCGCAGCACTGGTACCAACCAAGTGACCGCGGCTTGGAGATAAAAATGGGCGAAAAGCTCCGATGGCTACGCGACAAAGACACTGCAGCCACTGGGAACGAAGGCGACTAGCTCGACGCTGACAAGGCCTTTCGCACAGCCCGAGTGAATCCCGCCTGGAAGAAAGTTCTCCCGGCGTCGTTCAGCAGTTCTCCGCTACGGCCCTCATGCCACCCCTCCGCTGCGAGAAACTCCGGCGAGATGGAATTCTCTAAGGCCTCACGTTCGGCCATGGTCAAACGAAAGCCTTCGTGGCTCGCCTGCGTTCGCCTCGCTGCGGGCATCGTTAAGGTCGGCGACCGGTCGATGAACAGATTTGTCTGCGCCTTGAGCATGTTCACTTCGTTCCGGAACTTATCCCGCTCGATTGCCATCGCCTGCACCAAGCCACGAGCGACAGGGTCAGGAATGCGCATGAGCAGTGACTCGTATTGGCTGCCACCGGGCCTAAGTCTCTTGAAGGGGGTGTCCTCAATAGGCCCGGAGTGCTCCGCCCAAGCCTGAATCAATGCTCGGTAGTCCGCAGACGGTGGGTTGTAGAGCGCGCGAGCCCTTA